>JAFAGE010000206.1 GCA_023423015.1 Bacteroidota bacterium | reverse complement strand
TGGTAGCATATTGACTGATAAAAAGGAAATGCCAGGCGTCACCAATCCCACCAGGTACTGGGTGCCGTCTATAGCTCCCTGCGGTGCAGTGTTTGTAGAAACAGATCAATATCCGGGCTGGAAAGGGAATATACTGGTTGGAGCGCTGGCTTTGCGTCACATTGCCCGCGTACAATTATCGGGAACCAATTATGTTGGAGAAGAAAAGCTGATGCAGGACAGTGCGCGTTTCAGAAACGTTGCCGAAGGCCCTGACGGATTTATCTATGCTGTAACCGAAGGGCCGGGATTACTGATCAAATTCGAGCCCGGCAAATAGCGCAGTATGCAACCAGACTTCATCTTATCTCCTGAAGAAGCTGCGCTGGTAACCAACAGCAGCTGGCTGATTACGAAACAGCGGATTGTTGGAAAAGTTTATGGGCTGTTCGGCATGCTCAGTGAAAAATTCGGTGAAATAAATTCCGGATATGGCGAGTACATTGACCAGGAGGTGTTAAGCATTCCGCCGAAGATATACAAAGGCGAAATGTACCGCCAGTTGCCCTATGTGATGCTCGACCATCCACGGTATTTCAGCCAGGACGATGTATTTGCAATCCGCAATATGTTCTGGTGGGGAAATCATTTCAGCATTCATTTAATGCTTAGTGGAAAATATCGTGACCAGTTTGAGCCGCGCCTGCGGTCGCACATCAACGAGGGTACTCTTGATCAATGGTATCTCGGCATAAACGAAGATCCATGGGAACATCATTTTGAAGACCACAACTACATGCCGATCCATATCCTGCGAAACCATCCGCAGGAATTGCCGAAACCAACTTACCTGAAAATTGCCAGGTTACATCCCCTGGAACAATGGAAAGACACTTATTCTTTTTACATTTCTTCGTATTCACAATTACTTGAATGCCTGGTATGACCCGCAGGGGTTTTTTGCTAAATTGTGCCATAGCTGCGAAAAACATAAAACGACTATGTTAACTAACGATCAACCGACGAGTAATAATTCCCGCCTTCACAGCCGCGACTTCCTGAAAAACACCAGCATTGCTGCCGCAGGCTTTTTTATTGTGCCGCGTCACGTACTCGGTGGAAAAGGCTATGTGGCCCCAAGCGACCGACTACTGATTGCAGGAATCGGTGCCGGTGGAAAAGGTGGAGACGACATCAACCAGTTTGCCAAAAGTCCCAATGCAGAAATCGCTTACTTGTGCGATGTAGACGACCGCCAGGCTGCCGGGTTGCGAAAGAAGTTTCCCAAAGCGAAATATTACAAAGACTGGAGACAGCTCTATGAAAAAGAAAGCAAAAATTTCGATGCCGTATCTGTAGGCACACCTGATCACAATCACGCGATCATTGCCTTTCACGCAATGCAGCTGGGCAAACATGTGTACGTGCAGAAACCGCTTACTCACGACATCTACGAAGCGCGTATCCTGACGGAAGCAGCCGAAAGATATAAAGTGGTCAACCAGATGGGAGACCAGGGTTCATCGCACGATGATTTGCGTTTAATGAAAGAATGGTACGATGCTGGCATAATCGGCGAAGTACACACGGTATATTGCTGGACCGACAGGCCTGTTTGGCCGCAAGGCATTCCCTGGCCAAAAACTAAGGCAAGTATACCAGCGGGTCTCGACTGGGATCTGTGGCTGGGTACTGCTCCGAAAAAAGATTTCATCGAAAACCTCGTTCCATTTAACTGGAGAGGCTGGTGGGATTTCGGCACCGGCGCACTGGGCGACATGGGTACGCACCTGATCGGTCCTGTGTTCAAGATATTGGATCTTGGTTATCCTACATCGGTGAATGCTACCGCAAGTACCATTTACAGCGGCATTTTTGAAGAGGCGTACTATCCTGATAGCGGCCCCGTGTCATCAAGCCTGTACTTCAACTACAAATTGAAAAATGGAAAACCTATAAAGCTGATCTGGATGGACGGCGGAATTCGTCCTGAACGTCCCGAAGAATTGAAACCGAATGAAGTATTCGGTGGAGGCGGAAATGGTGCATTGCTTATAGGAACAAAAGGCAAAATGACCTGCGACATTTATGGTTCTAATCCGCAATTGTTGCCTACAAATCTCACAACTGAAACTAAGGTGGAAAAAAAATATCCACGCGTTCCGGGAAGTTACCTGGGTCACTATGTGCAATGGGTAGATGCGTGCCGTGCGGGTTATGAAAATGCCAGTGTTAGTTCTCCGTTCAAAGATTATGCAGGACCGTTAACTGAATCGGTATTGATGGGTAACCTTGCTCTTCTGAGTAATAACTTCCGCGAAAAGAAGAAGGATGGGGGTTACACCTATCCTGGCAGAGGCATAGAACTTCAATGGGATGCGGCAAATATGCGCGTTACCAATTTTGAGCAGGCAAACCAGTTTATTCGCCGTAAGTATCGCGAAGGTTGGCCAGAACTCAGGTTTTAGAAAAAAGTCTTGAAGTAGATAGTTAAGAGAAACGGCTGGTAATTTACCAGCCGTCTTACTCTAACCAAAAACGAAACCAGGTCACATCAGGCTTTAACCTTTGTGTTGCCACCCTGGCTAAGAGAGATATCTACGGGTTTATTCGTTTTCCAACTGTTTGATGTGAAATCCGGAATGTCGATGGAGGAAGATCTTTTAGCGAGCGACTTCTCACTGAGTGGTGCAATAGCGCTCCAGGCAGCTGCATCATAAACATCCATATCAACAGGCAATCCATTGCGAAGGCAATCAATCGTGCGCCAATCCATCAGGAAGTCCATTCCACCGTGGCCACCGATCTGCCTGGCGAGTTCACCCACTTTTTTAACTATCGCGGGTTGGTATTTGTCTTCCAGTTCTTTCATTTCTGCTTCGCTGAGCCAGCCTTCATGGCTCTTGCTGATTCTTCCCGGTTCGGGGTATTTCTGGGCAGATCCTTTTGTGCCGCTCAGCAGGTGAATGCGTGAATACACGCGTGGTGAGCTCACGTCGTGCTGAATCATAATCGTTTTTCCTTTGTTGGTGCGGATCACAGTGGTGTTCATGTTGCCGCGAAACTTTTTTCCAACGAAAGGCTGAAAAAAATTATCTGACGCTGCGAGCTCACGGGCTTTGGGAGCCATTGAAAAATCGTTTGTAGACATTGAAACGAGGTAATCCATTTTGTCGCCGCGATTAATGTCGAGCAACTGCGCCACAGGACCAAGACCGTGCGTTGGATAGAGACAGCCATTGCGATAATTTTCTTTAAGTCGCCACATGTCCTGGTATCCGTTCTTATCAAAATTCAGTTGTATCAGATCGTGGATGTATGCACCTTCTGCGTGGATGATGTCGCCAAAATATCCCTGTCGTGCAAGGTTCAACGTTAGTAGCTCGAAAAAGTCGTAACAGCAGTTTTCGAGGATGATGCAATGTTTTTTGGTTTGTTCTGAAGTTTCCACGAGCTGCCAGCATTCGTCAATAGTAGTACACGCGGGCACTTCCACGCAAACGTGTCTTCCCTGCTTCATGGCATAAACAGCCATCGGCGCATGAAGGTCCCAGGGTGTAGCGATGTAGATAAGGTCGATGTCGGAACGATCACACATCTTTTTCCAATCATCTTTACCTGCAGTATACAATTGTGGTTTGTGTGTGCTGCCTTCCAGCAGTTTCTTTGCTGCTTCAGCTTTTTCGGGCCGTATGTCGCACAAACCTTTGATATCAACGCCGTCGATTTTAATCATCCTTTCTACGGCGCCGGGTCCGCGATGGCCAAGCCCGATGAAACCAATGCGTACGGTTTCGATTTTAGGAGCTGCATAGCCCGACATATTAAAATGCTTCGCGCGACCTTGCAGCATTGTGAGTTCGCTCGTTTTTTCAGCGGCATTTACTATGGATGTAGGGACGATCGAGATTCCTGCGAGGGATGAGAGTTTGAGGAATTCTCTGCGGTTACTTTTCATGAACTATCATTTTTTGCTACCCGGATCTTGTACGGAGTGGTAGTTAGTTAGGAAAATATTTCCGCAATGAAATTAGAGATAAGAATTAAGAACAACGTCAATGCTGCAAACGTTTGCGCAGGGAAATACAGCGAAAATGCTTGCAGCTTTTGAGTTTAGAGAAGAAAAAGGAAAATCAAAGTAATATTCTGCTATCAGGCAAAGTATGCAATAGCTACCGAAAGGATTAGAATCAATAAACCTGAATGACGTGTTTCTTTCAGATTTTTCAACTGCCTCTGTTGTTTGCGTCTGTGTGCTGAACTTCTTTTCATAAAACGGATTTGAGTTGTTTAAAGATTCATTACGCATTGTATATTGCTAATGCAATGCCGGGAATGTAAAACCTTGAAAATAGGCCGTTTACAAAATGCGGGGGTTGATTTTAGTTCCTAAATCCGGAAGAAAAGCAAGGATTACTTCCCATAATGAGCTTGCTTGAAGGGTTTAAGTAACTTTCCTGTGGATGCAAAGTCGCGGGAGGTGGCAGTGCAATAGGGTGGGGAAGGAGCAAAGGAGGTAGTGCGGGGCGGAATTAAAGTCGGTAGCTGAGGGCGAAGCGAGGGTTATTTGTATTCGTGTGACCCAATAGGTGCGTCTCAGGCACACGATGGATGTGCCTGGAATGTTAAACTAAAACATGAATCAGAATCTTCATCGTCCTGTAGCTGAGGCTGACATGCCATGCGACAGGTGGTGATCGGGATCCCAATGCAAGGCGTTAACGTAGCACTCGAGCTGTTTGATTTGCTGGTAAGTTTCACGAAGATCAGAGAAGTCGCGGCCTTCGCGCATTACCTGGTCGAATTTTGAGCGCAGCTCATTCAGCTGGATGTTAATGGCAGTAACATCATTTGCGGCGATATCGGACTGCATAACCGGCGTTTTTTATAGAATGAACAAAGGAGGGAGAGGGGTGCTTACTAAGATATGAAAACGGTCAGCCGAAAACAAATATTATTATTGAAACCACATAAATTTCCCGCCATGCATAACAGACTCGCTATTACCTGCATCGTAATGCTGGTTGCATTTTTTACTCAAGCTCAGCAAACAAACAAAAAACCGCTTGCCGGCGAGAACGTTTATCACTCCATTCAGGAGGGAAAATTTCTGCGAAACTGGAAAATCGCGGGACCTTCAAAGGTGCCGAAAGATTCAGCTGCACCAAAGCTCGATGTGCAGCAACGTTTCTTCGAAAACGTTCTTTCGCCATCTTCAAATACCAATCCCGAATTACCCACCAAAGATGCCAATGGTGCAACGTTGAAATGGGTTTCAATTCAATCAGCAACGGACCAGGTGTTGTTCGACACCCTCTTTAAAGACGTTGACTATGCTTCAGCTTTTGCTGCCGCAGAGTTTGTAAGCGACCGCGAGCGAAATGTGATTTTGGGTCTAGGCAGCGACGATGCAGTGAAAGTATACCTTAACGGGAAGCTCGTTCACAAGAATTTTGTTGGACGCGGCATCCTGGCTGATAACGATATTATACCAATCCGGCTTGTCAAAGGAAGGAACCTTCTCATCATTGAAGTACAGGACGCGGAAGGTGGCTGGGGTTTCATGGCGAGGTTTCTTGATAAAGCGAAACTGGCTGATCAACTTGTAACTGCCGCCGGGAGTGGAAATTTTGAGCAGCTGAGAGGATTACTTGATGCCGGTGCCGACTTAAACACAAAAAGCAGCAATCAGCTTACACCGCTTCAATCTGCGCAGGTAGCCGGCCGCCAGGCTGTAGTCCGGTTCCTGAAAAGTAAAGGCGCAAAAGAAACACCGATGCCTGGGCCGGCAGCTATGTTTGACGGCTTATATGGTAATCTCGAAAAAGATAAAAGACCCGGCATCGCATTGCTGGTTGCCAGGGATGGAAAAGTGATATTCAATAAAGGATACGGCTTCAGCGATATCGGGGGAGGAATAAAGATCAATCCGGAAACCAAATTTCGGATTGGATCTATCACCAAACAATTTATTGCTGCAGCAATCCTGCTTCTGCAGGAGCAGGGAAAATTAAAAGTGAGTGATACATTGACGACATATTTTCCCGATCTGCCGCGCGCCAATGAATTGACCATTCACCATTTACTGACTCATACATCAGGACTGCATAGTTTCACTAACACAGATAGTTTCCTGAGAAAGGTGGTAAATAAAATTTCAGACAAAGATTTATATGCTTACATCAAATCGCTTCCTTACGATTTTAATCCCGGCGAAAAATATGAATACAATAATTCAGGCTATGTGCTTGCTGGTTTCCTGGTTCAAAAAGTTAGTGGCCAGTCGCTGAATGATTTCCTCAAACAACATTTTTTCGATCCGATTGGGATGTTAAATACCGGAATGCATACATCGGATTTAAAGCTAACGAATGAGGCAAAGGGTTACAACAAATCAGATAAATATGAACCTGCCCTGGATTGGGATATGAGCTGGGCTGGTGGTGCGGGTGCACTATATTCCACTGTTGGTGATTTATATAAGTGGAACGAGGCCATCTTCAATGGTAAAGTGCTGAATAAGCAAAGTCTCGACGCAGCATTTACTCCGGTGGTGCTTAAATCGGGACAGAAGCCACCCGGAACAGATTATGGTTATGGATGGGGAATGAATAAACATCGTGGTGCAAATATGATTGGCCATTCGGGTGGTTTGCATGGTTTTGTTTCGCAGCTGGTGAGATTCCCCGAACATAATCTCACTGTTGTGATGCTTACTAATCAGACTCCCGTGGAAGTGGAGTTAAATCCTTCACGCATTGCAGAATTTTACCTGTGGCAGAAACTCGATTCACAGGAAACTTACGATGCGAAAGCAGTTATTGCATCAAACCTGGAGGATTATGAAGGTGTATACGATCTTAGAAATAATATGAAGATGACTGTTACCAGTAAAGGCTCGCAGTTGTTTGCAGAAGTAGGCGGACAGGCCTCTTATGAAATTTTCCCCCTGAAGAAAGATGAATTTTTCTGGAAGGTAGTTGAAGCTAAAGTAAAATTTAACAGGAATGAAAAGGGTGAAGTTGTGAGTGGTTCATTTGAACAGGGTCAATTCAGAGTAACAGCACCGCGAACACCATTGCCTGCAAAACAGTAATCAACTTATTTGCAATCATAAAAGATTGTTGCATTCATTGGCAGGTCAAAAAACGGCTGCCAATATGCAAGGTCATTTACCTGAAACGTAACAGGCAATCCGCGATCGTTAGTGGTTTTGATCTGTGAGGCGTTGTTCCTGCTATAGTCGCGAAAAATAAGTTGCCAGGTTGGATGGAGACTATAAATGCTGGGTTTGTCGCTGTACAGAATAGTTTTATGCCAGGGGTGGTCGAATGGATTTACCTGCCTGTTACCGTGAACGTCGTAATAATAGTTTTTTACTTCTTTCCAAAAGAGGTCTGGCTCATTTTCGAAGCCTTCGCCTGCAATAACCCATTGAATTGTTTCGCGAATAATTCTTCCGGAGTAGTCGAATTCGAATGCTTCTACGTATTTGTTTCCGTAGGAATCTTCAAGTGTATCGCGAAGAGGATATCGTGAATCTCCTTCATAGATATATGTTCTTTTCCCCCCGATAAATTCGTCCGGTACATGTTCAATTAAACGGTCGACATTGTCGTAAATAAATTCTTCACTTGCCTGCCCTTCAGGGAGCCATTCATCAAAATATGTAATGCGGATAGGTTGCCCTTTTGAGTTGTAGTCAAAATAAGTGTTGACTACATTTTCATAATAATCGTAGGTATAGTGGGTAATGCGGCAAGGCGTAATTACCTCGGTAGTTCCTCTTTTATAATATTCCGAGATCTTCTGGCATCCGGAAAAGAGGAACCCCAAACACAACAGCACAACAGGGGTTCTCATACGAAAGGTTTATAACCGGCTCGATGCTTCATCAACGAACTAAAGGTACAGTTTAGAATATTGTGAAACTGTTTAATGCGAAGCATTAATTCACAAGTTATTCCCTTCAATTGATGTGCCATGCGGAGCACAAAAAACCCGCAACATTGTTGTGTTGCGGGCTCGGATGTAATGAACATCCAAATGGTCGGGACGACTGGATTCGAACCAGCGACCCCTTGCACCCCATGC
>JAFAGE010000181.1 GCA_023423015.1 Bacteroidota bacterium | reverse complement strand
TCACCGCTCACCTCTCACCGCTCACCTCGCACCCCTTCACACCAACCCTATCTTCCTCGAATGTGCCATGGCATCGCGGGAATGTTTAAAGTGGCACACAGGAATGCCGCAGGCTTCTATTCTTTTTATTGATTCAGCTACAACCGTCATGTTTTTCGGGTATACATTACGGAGATACACCGCTTTGATCTGGTCGGCAAAATGTTCCACTACAGATGCGTAAATAACCGGATCCTGCTGTGAATCGTCGCCGAGTAAAATGAAGTCCTGCGCAGGAAAGGCTTCGAGTACGCGCACAATGCGGAAAAATTTGGTACCGTGCCGGTTTTGTCCGGTCTTCCACGACTGAGACAACCGCTTCAACTGGCTGAGCAGGTATACTCCTTTTGGCAGGTCATTTTTCGTGGCAAAATCCCTGATGTAGTCGTACAGGTTCCATTCGCTACTCGACACGAAGAAAAAAGGATTAGGTTCCGATAAATCAGTTCCCGCCGTCGCCAGTGCCTGGTAGTGTTTAACCACACCGTCAAAAGGTTTGCGGCTGTACGCGTTCTCGGTGAGAAGTACATACAATCGTTTGCGAAGATTGGAAGAATGTGAGATCAGGAATGTGTCGTCGATATCTGATATAATTGCGTACTGTTTTACATGGGGAACAAACAGTTCTCCTTCTCCCCTGACAGAGCCGTAATACTTTCTAACGACGCCTTCTGCCAATGATACTTTCAGTTTATGCCATCCGGGGCCCGGCATTCTCTGCGGCGTCCACTCGAAGCGAAAAAAACCTTCCTTTTCCGTTAGTTTTTCCACTGTTTCACCCTGGAATTCAAGGACGACCCTGGCGTTGCGGATAGGCTTCACCATGAACAGCCGGATGAGGGCAAACGTGTTGGTGAACACATTTTTTCTAAACTTCTTCCTTGGCAGCGGGCTTATTTTAAGAACATGGCCGAAAACCACCAGGCGGCCGTCGCCGCCATATCCATGGTATACCCTCACAACCGGGCGGGTGGTGAGTCGCATCCACCTGAACAGTTTTTCACGCCATTTTCTGAATAGTGGCAGGGAATAATTATTGTTGATTACTTCCGACGCATCCATATTCGCTAATGTATATCTATCAATCTTATGCCAGAAGGCGCTCCATCGAAACTGTTGTTTATAATTAACCCCGCATCGGGTGGAAAAAGCAGGACCGATTGGGAATCATCTATCCGTTCATTTTTCCAGAACTCCGGGGACACTTTCGAGTTTCTGATATTAACAGGTGAACACGACGACCAATCCATCCTCCACTGGATCGAAAGAACTAACCCCGATAAGGTAGTGGCCGTTGGCGGCGACGGAACAGTGTCGCTGGTAGCCAAACAATTGCTGGGAAAAAATATTCCTCTTGGCATCTTACCCGCAGGTTCGGCAAATGGCATGGCTACCGAATTAGGGCTCCCTCTTTCCGCCGACGAAGCCCTGTCGGTAATCAGCAACGGGCAGGTTAAAACTGCCGACGTTATCCGGATCAACAAGAACTACTATTGTCTACACCTCAGCGACATCGGATTGAATGCTTTGCTCATCAAACATTTCGAAGAAGGCAATCTGCGGGGAAAATTCGGATATGCCACGAAAGTGCTCAAAACACTTTGGACAAAATCGCAGATGGAGCTGGACATCAAGGTGGGGGACAACGAAGATCGCGTACGGGCACTGATGGTAGTGCTTGCCAATGCAACCAAATACGGCACAGGCGCAGTAATCAATCCGGAAGGTAATATGTACGACGGTCGGTTTGAGGTCATCGTTATGAAGCGCCTTGCATTATCAGAGCTACTGAAAATGTGGTTCAGGCCGCAACCTTTTAACCCCCGAAAAATTCGGTCGTATCCGGCAACTTCTGTGACCATTACTTCCAAACACCGTGTGCATTTTCAGATAGATGGCGAATACCTCGGCAAGGTGAATAAAATCGTTGCCGAAGTTTTAACCGGAAAACTTCAGCTGATTGTTCCAGGGATTCAATAACTTAAATCCCAAATCAACAATCAAGTTATGAAACTGGCCTTTCTGTCTATTATGTTAATGGTTACGACTTCTATTTTTGCGCAGAACTATGTTTTTGTAGGCACGTACAGCAGAAACAACAGTGAAGGCGTTTATGTGTACAAGATGGACCCCGCCACAGGCAATCTGACAAAAGTGAGCAGTATAGCTTCCCAGAATCCTTCTTACCTGGCATTGTCGCCCGACAAAAAATACCTGTACGCTGCAAACGAAAACGGCAACAACAAAGGTGGCGTTACTGCTTTTTCGTTCGACGCAGCATCCGGAAAGCTTACAAAAATCAATGAACAACTCAGTCATGGTGATCATCCCTGTTACATCTCCGTTGACCAGACAGGTAAATGGGTGGTAGTAGGTAACTATAGCGGCGGAAACTTTGCCGTATACCCCATACAGGAAAATGGTGGACTTGGAGAAGCTGCACAGGTTATCAAGCATACGGGCGGTAGTGTAAACAAAAGCCGGCAAGAAGGACCACACGTTCACTCAGTAGTCTTCACTCCCGATAACAGCTACCTCGTTGTCGTGGACCTGGGAACAGATAAGGTGTATGCTTACCCGTTTAATGCTTACTCGTCTTCAAAGCCTGTAGTTGAACCAGCAATGATTGAGGTGAAGGCTGCACCAGGAAGCGGTCCGCGTCACCTGGTATTTGGGAAAAATTCGATGTCGTACGTACTCGAAGAAATGTCGGGCATGGTTGCAGTTCATAATGTAAACAATCCCGCAGAGCCGGTACAAAGGATCAGCGCACATCCTGAAAACTATAAAGGTGAAATAGGCAGCGCTGCCATCAAATTATCGAACGATGAAAAATTCCTTTATGCATCAAACCGTGGTGGCTCAAATACCATTGCAGTATTCGCTATCGATCCTTCAACAGGCGAACTTACGCCAAAGGGTCATATTCCATCCGGAGGAAAAGCTCCGCGGGATTTCAGCATCGATCCCACCGATTCTTATATTATTGTTGCGAACGGAAATTCCGATAACATCACCATCTACCGCCGCAACAAAGAAACGGGAATGGCCGAAGGAGAAGGAAAGAAATTAAACATGCCTTCGCCGGTGTGTGTGCTTTTTTATTGATAACACAGTATTTATGGATTGTGAGCGGTGAAAGGTGAAAGGTGAGCGGTGAAAGGTGAAATTTTTCACGTTCTATATTTCAAAGCTCGCCTCCAACCTGCATCCTTCCTGGGGAGAGCTCTCGATATTCATAGTTCCGTTGAATAGCTCCAGCCTGTGCCGCATGTTTTTTAATCCAAGACCGCTGGTGTGTTCGTCGGGATTAAAACCGACACCATCGTCGTGGATTATCAGCGTAACCACTCCGTTAGAATTGGAGAGACTAATATCTACATGTTCTGCCTTGGAATGTTTCAGAATATTGTTCAGCTGTTCCTGCGTAATACGATAGAGCATTACCTTCTGCGATGAACTCAGTACATGTTCAGGAAATTTCTCGGCATTTATCCGGATATCAACATGACCTATTTTGATGATTGCATCGATCAATTCTTTAATTGATTCTACCAGGCCGATATCTGCTAGTGTTGGCGATACAAGCGCCTTCGATATTGTTCTGATTTCATCGATCACCTGGCGGAGAAATGCTGAACTTTTAACCAGCATTTCTTCACGCGCCTCCGGGTTCATCTGCGCATGTTCGATGTACAGTTTCACCACGCCAAGCAGCTGGTTGATATTGTCGTGCAACTCCTCTCCTATTTTCTTTCTCTCGAACTCCTGCGCGTTAAATACCTCAAGCGCCAGCTGATTCTTGTAACTAAGGCGCTCGCGGTTAAGTTCTTCCTGCAATTCATATTGGCGGCGAATAATTTTTCGGCTAACAAAGAAAATGAGCACAGCTGAGATGCTCATAAAAAGCACCCCTTTATATGTTTGAAATTTGGCTATAAAAGCAAAATTTTCTCTTGCGAAAACGAGTAATAAGAAATCGGTTAAAATGATCCATAACGAACCGAAAAGAAGAAAGATAAGGGCCAACTGCATTGGCGGCGAGACACGGAATTTTAACATGAGTTTAAGATAGTAATTTTTTTATCCTGTTGGCTATCTTCGTGCCATGCACTACGTGTCTGCTGAGAGGTTGGAAAAATCGTTCGGTGTTAAACCATTATTCCACAACATTTGGTTCCACATAGAAGAGGGAGACAAAATCGCCCTGGTCGCCCGTAACGGAAGTGGTAAATCCACTTTACTCAGAATTCTTGCGGGGAAAGAAGTGCCCGATGAGGGAGACATTTGGATTCACAAAGACGTGACCGTTGCACTCTTTGAACAGGAACCCACATTTATCGAGGAGAAATCTATCCTCGACAACGTCTTTCACCACAATCATCCTGTGATAAATGCAATCAAAAGGTATGAAGCTGCATTCGACGAAGCGGATGAAGACGCGATGAGTAAGGCAATAGTTCAGATGGATGAACTCGGCGCCTGGGACTTCGATCACAAGGTGCACCAGATATTTGGCAAACTGAATATTCACCATTTAAATCAGCCTGTTTCAACGCTTTCCGGCGGGCAACGTAAAAGAGTAGCGCTCGCGCGCACATTAATCGACATTGGGTTCGAACACAAACATGTATTTCTGATCATGGACGAGCCCACTAACCACCTCGACGTGGAGATGGTGGAATGGCTGGAACATTATCTGTCGCAGGAAAATGTAACACTACTCCTGGTTACTCACGACCGCTACTTCCTCGACAATGTATGTGAGGAAATATGGGAGCTGGACGATAACCGTTTATTCGTTTACAAAGGTGATTATGAAAACTTCCTCGAGAAAAAAGCCGCCCGCGCAGAAAGCGACGCAGCAAGCGTAGAGAAAGCAAAAAATCTCTATCGCAAAGAACTCGAGTGGATTCGAAAACAACCTAAAGCCCGGACCACAAAATCTAAAAGCAGAATCGATGCCTTTGCTGGTGTAGAAGCCCGCGCCAAAAAAACTGTCGACGATCAGCAGATTCAACTCGACATGAAAATGAACCGGCTTGGAGGAAAGGTGGTTGAAATGAAGAAAGTGTACAAAAATTATGGCGAACGAACGATTCTCAAAGGCTTTGATTACACCTTCAAAAAAGGAGAACGCATTGGAGTTGTGGGAAAAAACGGCACCGGCAAATCCACGTTCCTGAATATTCTCCAGGGTCTCGAACCCGCCGATAGCGGAAAAATCAACATAGGTGAGACGGTAATTTTTGGAAATTATTCCCAACAAGGACTGCAGATAAAAGAAGATGTGCGCGTAATAGAATTCGTGAAAGGGATCGCCGAACATTTTCCCCTTAGCGGGGGAGGCACGTTGAGTGCATCTCAATTCCTTAGCCTGTTTCTTTTTCCGCCCGACCAGCAGTACACATATATATCTAAGCTCAGCGGCGGTGAAAAGAGACGTTTACACCTGTTGTCTATATTATTTCGTAATCCCAATTTTCTTATACTCGATGAGCCAACAAACGACCTTGATCTTCCAACACTAGGAGTGCTTGAAAACTTTTTAAGCGAATTCCCCGGATGCCTGCTTATCGTATCTCACGACCGTTATTTCATGGACCGGCTTGTTGACCATCTTTTTGTATTCGAAGGCGATGGTGTTGTGCGTGATTATCCGGGCAACTACACCAATTACCGCCTATCGTTGCGGGAGCGCGAGGAAACTCCAAAGTCGGCCGAAAACACTGCTGCACCTGTTGCAGCTGCTGGTAAAGGAGCAGCAGCAGAGAAAAAAAGACTGTCATACAAAGAGAAACGCGAGTTTGATGAGTTGCAGCGAATGCTGGGAAATCTCGGTAAGGAAAAGGCAGAACTCGAGGAACAGATGAACAAGGGAGATCTGGCTTACGACGAACTAATGAAAATATCGCAGCGTCTCACCCAGATCAATACCGAACTTGACGAAAAAGAAATGCGCTGGCTTGAATTAAGCGAGTATTCAGAATAAAACACGTTACGAATAATAACAGAGCAATGAAAATAGTATTTGCCTGCCTCTTCAGCATCACGGTCATCACCACTTCGGCACAATCCGTTGACACGTCTTTCAAGGTGTCTGACATTAGCCTGGCCGCCAGATATGCATCACTGATAGACACAGCCGATCTTCGAAAACATCTTTATACCATCGCTTCGGCAGAAATGGAGGGTCGCGAAACGGCAACGGAAGGACAGAGAAAAGCAGCGGCATACATAGAACAACATTTCCAAAGTACAGGCTTAAAAACACCTTCAACAGGAAGTTACCAGCAACCTTTTCCCGTATACCGCGACTCGCTTGTGAAAGCAGAGCTCAGCATAGGTGATGTTACATTAAAAAACGACACCGGCTTTGACGTAGCATCTGATGCGGGTGTAGACACTTCACTCGACGCAACTGAAATTGTGTTTGCCGGTTATGGACTTAGCGATTCGCTCCGCGACGATTATGCTGGCCTCAACGTTAAAGGAAAAATTGTGCTGGTAGTACCCGGCTCACCAACGCAAAAAACAAACGGCAAAAAGAAACCCGGCAACATACCACCAACATATGTACTGCAGGAAGCTGCAGCTAAGAACGGTGCTGCAGCATTACTCATTGCAGATAAACGCTTCCCGCGCAAATCGAAACCCGCACTGGGATCCATGTACTTCAAATCTAAAGAACAAACCATTTTACCGGCAACATTTTTCATATCCCCTGCAACAGCAAGAATGATCATGGGTGCGAGCTACGACAGTGTGAAGAAGATGACAAGCAGCCTGCCGGGATCAAAAACTTTTTCCGGCAGATACAAGCTTGCATTGCAACATCACACACAACAACTGGAAAGCACCAATGTAATAGGAATAATAGAAGGAAGTGAAAAGCCCCACGAAGCGATAATCATTACCGCACATTATGATCACATCGGTAAACGCGATAGTATTATCAATTATGGAGCAGACGATGATGGGTCGGGTACCGTAACAATCCTCGAACTTAGCGAAGCATTCTCTGCAGCCGTAAAAGAAGGTTCAGCTCCAAAAAGAACGGTAATATTCATGACAGTTTCCGGAGAAGAAAAAGGCCTCTGGGGCTCTGAATTCTATTCCGACAATCCTGTTTTCCCGCTCGACAGTACTTCAGTGAATATTAATATCGACATGATCGGGCGCGTAGAGTCGGAAAAAAGAAAAGATTCACTCAATTATGTATATGTGGTGGGCGACAACCGCATCAGTTCAGAGCTACGTCCACTTAGCGAAACCATCAATAAGAAAACACTTGACTTTACTCTCGACTACAGATATAATGATGTGAATGATCCGCAACGTATTTACTACCGCAGCGATCATTACAATTTCGCGAAGTACGGTGTGCCTGCCATATTTTACTTCAATGGGTTTCACGACGATTATCACCGGCCCTCGGATACACCCGATAAAATAAACTATGCCCTGCTTGCAAAGCGGGCACAGCTTATTTTTTACACTGCCTGGGAAATTGCCAACAGAAATGAAATGTTGAAACGCTTCTAGCCGCTCACATTTACGAGCCGAACACTTTCTTTAGAATATCTGTTACGCGGGCCGCAGGGTCTTTCCGGATCTTCTGCTCTTCAAGAGCCACCTGGTAGAAAAGGCCGGCGAGTGCTTTTTCGGTAACGTAGCCCGACAGATCGGTGTTTACCTTGTTAGTGGTAGTTGGAAGACGGTTGTACGTTTCGAATACATCTTTCCAGTATTTTGTTGCATTCACTTTCTGCAGTGCGTCTTCGATTACCGGACGGAACGCATTGGTGAGTTGCAAAGTGGTTTTACCTTTCAGGTAAGATGTTGCTGCACTGTCGTTACCCCTGAGAATTCCAAGGGCATCGCCGATAGACATGGAGGTAATAGCATCAACAAAAATCGGTGCGGCAGATTTTGAGGCTTCTTCAGCTGCTCGGTTCATCGAAAGGATAGCCTTATCAACCATGTTGCCCATACCGATGCTGCGAAGTGTAGATTCTACTTTTTTTGCTTCTTCCGGCATCAGCACTTTAATTAATGCATTAGCGAAGAAACCATCCTGTGCCGATAACTTGTCAGAACTATTGCGGGCTCCGACCGATAAAGCTTCTTTCAATCCCGCAACAATTTCGTCGTTGGTAAGTCCACCACCTTCTTTTTTTCCAAAAATGCCACCCGCCTTTTTAAGGATGTCTGATCCCGTGGTAGATTTTTGCTGTGCACACGAGGAAAGAGAAATAAGAATAAACAGAGGTAAAATAAGTGTCTTCATGAGGAATATTTGGACTAATATAACGCTGGAATCGCGAAATTATTTGTTAACCTTTCCGGCAGCATTCTTACATTTACCGCAATGAACCTCAATATGAAGCATCTCTTTACCACTGTGTTTGTGTTTGTTTTTGTGGCTTCAGTAAGTGCCCAAAACAAACCTGCTCCAAAAACACCCGCGAAACCCAAAACGCCGGAACAAAAGCCCCAGGCGACTGTTATGAAGAATGCCATCGACTCTTTCAGCTATGCACTGGGTTGCAGTATGGCAGGCTTTTACAAAGAACAGGGCGTTGAAACTATCAACACTGCTATGATCACCCAGGCGATTAACGACATGAAAGCTGGTAAACCCCAGCTCAATGAAGAAGAAATAAACAGCACTATCATAGGCTTCATGCAGGCGGCTAAGTCGCGCAAGGCTGAACCGGCGAAAAAAGAAGGCCACGCTTTCCTGGATTCCAATAAAACCAAGCCCGGAGTAGTGACATTACCCAGCGGATTGCAATACAAAATTATCAAAGAAGGTACCGGCCCGAAACCAACCGCTGGCGACCGCGTGCGCGTGCATTATCATGGAACGCTGATCAACGGAAAAGTTTTCGACAGTTCTGTTGAAAGGGGCGAACCGATAGCTTTTGGCGTTAGTGAAGTAATACCAGGCTGGACAGAAGCACTTCAATTGATGCCACAAGGCAGCAAATGGCAATTGTTCATTCCCTCCGATATCGCCTACGGAGACGCAGGGGCTGGCGCCGACATTCCCCCCGGAGCTACACTGATCTTTGACGTGGAACTGCTGGAAGTGATTCCGGGACAATAAGGACGTGAGAGGTGAGAGGTGAGACGTGAAAGGTGAGAGGTGAAAGGTGAAAGGTGAGAGGTGAGAAGCTTGCCGTCTGCTGTCTCACGTCTCACGTCTGCCGTCTGCCATCTGCCGTCTCACATCTGCCATCTGCCGTCTGCCGTCTGCCCTCACTTATAAAGCTTCTCGTAATATTCCTCCGCCATGCGGCCTGATTCGAACTGGATTCGCACGTCGCGCATACCGTTCCACGCGATCTGCCTCCAGGTGTCGTAATTCTCGTAATAAAGGGGCAACATCTCTCCTTCCAGAATTTGATACAGCTGATCAAGGTCGTATTGATCCTGCTGCTGCACGCTCATGTTGGCGTAGTCTGCTTTAGGAATTACGAAACCATTATTGCCGTGATCAACAAACTCAGGTATCCATCCGTCATCGGTTGAAAAGTTCACTGCGCCGTTCATAGCCGCCGTCATGCCGCTGGTTCCCGATGCTTCGCGTGGCACGCGTGGGTTGTTCAGCCAAACATCCGCAGCCTGCTTTAACCGCTTTGATAAACCCAGTTCATATCCGATCAATACCGAAATGTTGCGGTAATTTTTGCTGAGGTGTACTAGATTATTGAACTCATCGATAGCGGGATAATCCATCGGGTATGGCTTTCCTGCCCAGATGATCTGCACCGGGTATTTTGTATTCGACAACAACTTTTCAAAACGCGCATGATCGCGTGTAATCAATTCCGCGCGTTTGTAACCAGCAAAACGGCGGGCCCACACAATAGTGAACACGGCAGGATCGTATATTTTGCCTGTCTGATCGGCAACGATTTCAAAAGCGCGCCTTTTCAGATACATCTTGCGATCGTCCCAGCCTTTATCATTTTTGCTGTTTGCAAAATCATACAGTTGTTTATCAGCCCAGTACCGCCAGTTCTGGGCATTGGTCACTGAAGTGATCGGGCAGATGCCTGAATACTTTCCCCACATTGCGCGCGACACTTCGCCGTGAAGCTCCGACACGCCATTGGCAATGTGCGCAAAACGCAATGCAACCAGCGAGTGATTAAAAAGTCCGTCGGTAATGCCCGTAATTTTTCGCACTTCATCAAGTCCCATTCCGCAGAAGTAGCTCATCTTTTCGCAGAGATAGATGTCGTGCTTTTCATTGCCTGCTTCTTCGGGAGTGTGGGTAGTAAATACCAGCCGCTTCTTAACTTCTTCTACGCTTCCATGTTTTTTATACAGGTAAAATACCGACGATACACCGTGGGCTTCGTTAAGATGATATAAGTCGGGATTGTAATTGAGTTCGTCAACCAGTTTTGCGCCACCAACACCAAGCAATATGAATTGCGCAATTTTGGTAGCAACATTTGCATCGTATAGGCGATGTGTGATCGTTTGAGATACATGATCATTCTCCGGTAAATCGGTACTCAACAGAAATAAAGGTGCCGACTTGAAGGTTTCCGGATTGAGGTACATTACTTTAACCCACACCGGGTGGTCGTGTATATTGATCTGGTAGCGAATGCCCGTGTCTTCCAGGAAGCTGTAAAGCTTTTCCATCCAGGTTACCTGCAGGGTCTGGTCCTGGTTCCTTGCCTGGTCGTAATAACCATACTTCCACAAAATACCTATGCCGATAAGGTTTTGTTTCAACTCGTAGGCACTTCTGAGGTGCGATCCTGATAAGAAGCCAAGACCTCCACTATATATCTTGAGTGGCTGGTGTATGGCAAACTCCATGGAGAAATAAGCAATCTTTTTCGAATAGCGGTCATCAACTTTGTACGGAATCTGGTAACTCGTAAAATTCATATTTGCAAATCGGTTTTTGGTAACAGAAACCAATAACGTACAGTTATCGATCCTGTATTATTCATTGGTTTTTGTTGATTTCTTTTTCTTTTTCGGGTATGTTCCTTCGAAAAAACATTGGATGTTGCGATACGAACCGCAGCCTTCAATCTCCTTCATCGCTACCGACGAAGCAGTAAAGGTAAACTCGAGCGTGCAGGGATTGCCCACTTCTTTATAGCGCGCGGTTTTTGAAGAAATGAAACGTGCCGTTCCTTTTAGTTCTCCCACACATTCGCCTTTGTTCTTTTCGAAATGTGTGAAGAAAAGGATTTCTGAGGAATTTCGACCATCACGAAAACTGACAATGTTCTTTTTATTTGTCAGGTAGTCGCCTGTGTATTTGTTCTTTTGGGGAAGTGTGTCGATAGGATTGATAATTTCATCAATGATTTCCTGGTTCGGTTCAGTTAGAATGAGCGTGAAATCGTTTGATGCACTATTGTATATATACACGTTACGCTTGAACGAAGTGATGTCGCCATTCTTATCCTTCCGCTCGCGGTAGGTTGTCAGCTGAAACTTTCTGTCGAGCCGTGCGTAATACGTTGTATAATCCTGCCCTGTTCGCACTATTGCCAGCGCGTTCAGGTATTCGTTCTTTTTATTAAATGTGATCACGTAAGCAATGCGTTTATTTCCCTGTATGGCTTTAACAAAGAGATAAGTCTCCTTACCTTTTTCTGCAGCCCTGGCCAGGGGGTACAGCTTTGGCTTTGCTGCTGCAAAGTCTTTCTTCAACACTGAATCGGGAACAAACTGCGAAAATACTTCGTAGGAAATCAGCAAGCTGTCGTTGCTTATCTTTTTGGTCAGGGTTGTGTCGGCAATTGTCAGCGGCAATTCTACCTCCGGGAAAAATTCAATAAAGTCGGTCACCTCAACAGGCTCTTCACCAGTCAGTGATATCTTTTTGTCATCCTTACATCCTGCCAAAATCCACGCTAACAGGCTCAACCCCAGGAAAAATCTAATCATACCAGGTAACCATTGAACGGTTAAAAGTAGCGATTCAGATGCATCAATGAAAATAAAATATGAAGTTTGTATTGCATATTTTTTTAGATTTGCCTAAATTTATTTTTAGATTGACTAAACAATCAGACCCGCATGAAAGTTTCGTCGAGTAAGGAGAATTATATAAAGGCAATTTTCCACCTCCAGGAAGAAGATGGTGTGGTTACCACCAATGCGCTTGCGCGTCAACTCGAAACAAGAGCTGCTTCAGTTACCGATATGTTGAAGAAGCTGAAAACGCAGAAATTGCTGTTGTACGAAAAATACAAGGGCTTCAAGCTTTCTCCTGAAGGAAGAAAACTTGCACTGCAGATCATCCGCAAACATCGCCTTTGGGAATTTTTCCTTGTGGAGAAGCTTCGCTTTGGCTGGGAAGAAGTACATGAGATGGCTGAAGAGCTGGAACACATCAGCAGCAAAAAACTTGTTGATCGTCTCGACGAATTTCTTGGATTTCCCAAACAGGATCCGCATGGCGATCCGATTCCGGATTCAAACGGAAAGTTCGCGATGCGCAAACAGGTAAGTCTTACAGAATTGCGCGTAAACATCCCGGCAACAGTGAGCAGCATAACCGACCAATCACCTGAAATGCTCGAACTGCTGAGCCACAAAGGACTTGCACTGGGTACAAAGGTGGAAGTGAAGAAAAAGTTCTCGTTTGATAACTCTATTGAATTAAAAATTAAAAACCAGGGAGCGATTACGATCAGCGACAACGTAGCAAAAAATGTTTTTGTAATACATGAGGAATAGTCACATACCCGATACCTCACTGAGCGAGGTGCATGCCTCTATCGACATAGCACGGCGTAAGGGAGGTTGGAAAAAGATATTTGCTTTTTTTGGACCAGCTTATCTGGTTAGCGTGGGTTATATGGACCCGGGAAACTGGGCAACAGACATTGCCGGCGGAAGCAAGTTTGGTTACACATTAATCTGGGTGCTGCTGATGAGCAACATCATGGCATTGTTGCTTCAGAGTTTATCTGCTCGTCTCGGCATCGTTCGTCAGCGCGACCTTGCGCAAGCCAACCGCGAAAGCTATCCTCGCTTCATCAACTTTATTCTATACATCCTTGCCGAAATTGCCATTGCAGCCACAGATCTTGCAGAGGTGCTTGGTATGGCTATCGGTATACAACTATTAACGGGCCTGCCTCTCATCTGGGGCGTAAGCATCACCGTGGTTGATACATTCCTGTTGTTGTTCCTGCAACGCCTGGGTATGCGAACGATGGAAGCATTCATCATTTCATTGGTGGCAATTGTTGGCTTTTCATTCCTTGCAGAAATATTGTTTGCTTCTCCTAACCTGCGCGAGGTAGCAGGTGGATTGGTACCCTCTATTCCAAACAATGAAGCACTATACATCGCAATTGGTATCATTGGCGCCACCGTGATGCCGCATAATTTATACCTGCATTCTGCGCTGGTTCAAACACGCAAAATTGAAAAAGGAAGCGCCGGCATTAAACAAGCTTTGAAGTGGAATTTCATCGACTCGGCTATAGCACTCAACATCGCATTCCTCGTCAATGCAGCCATCCTCGTGCTGGCTGCAACTGTATTCTTCAAAAGCGGAAGAACAGACGTAGCAGAAATTCGCGATGCTCATGAATTACTCCAGCCATTGTTAGGCACTGCACTCGCTCCTATCCTGTTTGCAGTCGCTTTAATTGCTGCAGGACAAAGTTCCACCGTTACCGGAACTCTTGCAGGGCAGATTGTTATGGAAGGATACCTAAAGCTTCGGTTGAACCCGGTATTACGAAGATTGTTAACCCGGCTGCTCGCCATCATACCGGCAGTAATTGTAATAAGTGTTTTCGGCGAAGATGAGGTTGACAAACTGCTCATCTTTAGCCAGGTTGTACTAAGTATGCAATTGGGATTTGCAGTAATTCCGCTTATACATTTCTGCAGCGACAGGAAAAAAATGGGCGAGTTTGCCATCAGGCCGTTTGTGCAGGTACTTGCATGGATCATCGCTGCTGTATTGGTGTATCTGAATGTGAGCCTGCTTGTAAATGAAGCAATGCAGTTTTTTGCAACCTCGCAGAATATATACTGGAAAGGAACTATTATCGCTGCAGGTGCCGGTTTAGGTTTGTTACTTGGCTACATTGTTATCCAGCCATTGATGGCCAGGCGAAAAGCTGTGCAGTCGTAGATGCATCGACACAGCCTACATGTCTTCACTTACTTCAATAAGTGCTTCAGGCGGCTGAATGTTTCCGGCTTTATTTCAAGATATGAGGCAAGGATGCGTTGAGGCACCCGCTGCAACATATGCGGGTGATGTTTAACGTAGTGTAGAAAACGCTGTCGCGTAGAATTATTCAACTGCGCCATGTACCTGGCGTCTTTCTTCAGGAACAGCCAGGTCATCATCTGTCTGCCGATCACTTCCGCTTCCGGAATTTTGTCAAGAACTTCCTGCACGTGATCGTATCGGATTGAGACCAGCACGGTAGGCTCCAGGGTTTCAAGGATCACGGTAGACGGAAGGCGTTTATGAAATGAAACTTCCGATTGCACCAGTTTCCCCTCAGTAGCAAGCTGCAATGTTTTTTCGTTTTTGCCAACAAGAACGTATTTACGTACGAGGCCTTTTACTACGAGGTTGAGGTAGTCGTCTGTTTCGCCATATTTGAGAATACGTTCGCGTTTGTTGAAAGTACGTACCTGCAGGAAGGGCAGAAATCTGTTGAACTGCTCTTCGTTCAATTGCACATACTGTTGTACAAACTTAAAAACGTATCCGGCGTACTCATTAATATCAGCGTTTGCCTGGACCATTATGTAAAAACCCGGCTTATAATGAAGATATAACCGTGTTGTTGTTCCTGCTGCGCAGCAGATGTTTTAACCTGCTGAAAGTTTCCGGTTGGATATTAAGATAGGAAGCGAGATACTTTTGCGGAACACGCTGGAATAGGTTGGAATTGTTACTCACGAAACGCACAAAACGTTCCTGTGTGCTGTAAAGTATCCGTTCGAGCTCCCAATTCTCTTTCTGTAAAAAGAGGTCGGTGATAATCAGTCGGCCAAGGCGCTGATATTTCTTATCCTGTTCATACAAGGCATCTACATTTTCGCGGCTGAACGACAGAAAAGTTGTGGGCTCGATGGTTTCAACGATATATTGTGATTTTTCACCCGAAAGGAAAGATACCGACGAGCTGATCAGTTCGCCTTCTTTGGCAAGCTGCGTGATGATCTCTTCGTCCCCTTTGTAAAAATATTTGCGTGCAAGACCCTTGATAATAAAGTTGAAGTAGTTTTCATACTCACCTTGATCGATGAGCTTTACCTTCTTGTCGTAGGTCCTGATTTCAGCAAAGCTGGTAACGTGTTCGAACTCCTCATCCGTAAGATCGACAAATCTGGACAGAAATTCTTTTAGAGCCTTTACCATTAACGCAAGATAATTTTTCTACGTAATATTACCATTTTCCATTCTACTCCTTTTAAGTCACTACATGTTTTTACTGATTGCCGTACCTGAATTTCCTTAATTTTGCCCACCGTTTCAAGGCCGGCAAATCCCGTCCGCGAATACCTGTTGGTAACCGGCTGCCGGTAGAATTAAACAAAATTTACACGGATGACACAAAAAATTAAAGTTCAAAACCCTGTAGCTGAACTGGATGGCGATGAAATGACGCGCATCATTTGGAAATTTATCAAAGACAAGCTGATTCTCCCCTATCTCGATGTCGATATCCGCTATTTCGACCTTGGTATGGAACATCGCGACGCAACTAACGATCAGGTAACTATCGACGCGGCAAACGCCATCAAGGAATTCGGCGTAGGGATCAAGTGCGCAACCATCACCCCCGACGAGGCCCGTGTAAAGGAGTTTAACCTTAAGCAGATGTGGAAAAGCCCGAACGGCACTATCCGCAATATCCTCGCCGCAACCGTATTCCGCGAGCCGATAGTGATAAAGAATATACCGCGACTGGTTACCAACTGGACCGCCCCCATCATCGTGGGCAGGCACGCATTCGGCGACCAGTATCGTGCTACCGATACCGTGATTAAAGGAAAGGGTAAACTTACCATGACCTTTACACCGGAAGGCGGAGGTGAGCCCCAGACTTTCGAAGTGTACAACTTCAAGGGCGAAGGGGTTGCACTTACCATGTATAACACCGACGAAAGCATCCGCGGCTTTGCGCGTAGCTGCTTCAACATGGCGCTCAGCAAAAAGTGGCCGCTCTATCTCTCTACCAAGAACACCATCCTCAAGAAATACGATGGAAGGTTTAAGGACATTTTCGCAGAGATCTTCGAGGCGGAATTCAAACAAAAATTCGCTGACGCAGGTATCGTTTACGAACACCGCCTGATCGACGACATGGTAGCAAGCGCCCTGAAGTGGAATGGCAATTTTGTTTGGGCTTGTAAGAACTACGACGGAGACGTACAGAGCGATTCTGTGGCTCAGGGCTTCGGTTCCCTTGGCCTCATGACGTCTGTACTGGTTACGCCCGATGGCAAAACCATGGAAGCAGAAGCGGCACATGGCACAGTAACCCGTCACTTCCGCGACCACCAGGCCGGTAAACCGACATCAACGAACCCGATTGCATCGATATTCGCATGGACCCGCGGTCTTGCTTTCCGTGGAAAGCTTGATGGCAACCAGGATCTGATTGATTTCTGCGAAACGCTGGAACGTGTTTGTATCGAGACCGTAGAGAGCGGTAAAATGACCAAGGACCTTGCAGTTGCGGTACATGGCAATAAAGTAAAACACGGTGATCATTTCCTCTATACCGAAGAATTCCTCGAAGCTATTGACCAGAATTTGAAGAAGGCAAGGGGGAAATAGGAGGCAGATGGCATAGGGCATAAGGCATAGGGGAATGTGATCGGTGAGAGGTGAGAGATTTTCCCAAGGCTGGTTGCAGTTTCCCGGATTGGTACATTTTTAACCAGGGTCAATTGCTCAAACCCTTGCCAGTAGCGGCTTTCAGCTTTTGGCACCGGCTTTGAAAAAAGAGAACCTGGTTTTTCATAGGATATTGGATTTAA
>JAFAGE010000148.1 GCA_023423015.1 Bacteroidota bacterium | reverse complement strand
GGAGAGCGGAGAACGGAGAACGGAGAGCGGAGAACGGAGAACGGAGAACGCATACCCCTATGCCATCTGCCACCTGCCATTTGCCAATTCTTTCTACATTCCGCTCTCCATTCTACGTTCTCCGTTCTTTTTAAAGTGCGTCTGCAAACTCCTGGTAATAATCCAGGCCAAGATGCGTGATCAGGTCCTCACCCATGAGGTGCCTTAGTGTATTCTGGAGCTTGATCAATTGTTTGAAAATGTCATGTTCAGGCCGCAGACCTTCAGCGGTTTGCGGCGACTTGAAATAAAACGAAAGCCATTCCTGGATGCCCGACATATTTGCGCGCTTAGCCAGGTCGCTGAACAGGGCGAGGTCGAGCACAATCGGTGCCGCCAGGATGGAGTCGCGGCAGAGGAAATTTATCTTTATCTGCATGGAATAACCCAGCCATCCGAAAATGTCTATGTTGTCCCAGCTCTCTTTATTATCTCCATGAGGGGGATAATAGTTGATGCGCACTTTATGATAGATTTCGCCGTAGAGTTCCGGGTTCAGGTCGGGTTGCAGGATGTCTTCAAGCACGCTCAACTTCGAAACTTCCTTGGTTTTGAAATTGTCGGGATGGTCAAGCACGTAGCCGTCGCGATTTCCGAGAATATTTGATGAGAACCAACCTTTGATACCGAGCGAACGTGCCTGCAGGCCGGGTGCGAGAATGGTTTTCATTAAAGTCTGACCTGTTTTGAAATCTTTTCCGCCGATGGGGGTACCCGTTTCCTTTGCGAGCTCGATCAGAGCGGGAATGTCGCAGGTAAGGTTGGGTGCTCCATTCATAAATGGTACCCCAAGTTTTATCGCAGCATACGCATAAATCATTGAAGGCGCAATATCCTGATCGTTGTTACGCAATCCTTCTTCGAAAGCTTCGATGGTTTGATGTACCGCAGAAATTTCCATGTATTTCTCTGTTGAGCCACACCATACAACCACAAGTCGGGAGCAGTCGTTTGCGTCTTTGAAATTTTCGATATCGTCCATCAACATTTTGGCAAGTTCAGCTTTCGTTGATGCCTGCTTCACGTGTTCGCCGTTCAGGTTGCTCACATACGATTTATCAAAAACGGCTTTCATTGGTTTTATCGCTTCCAGTTCCTGCCGTACAGCATGCAGCATCATGGGTTCAAGAACTTTCGCTTTTATGGCAGCTTCAAAAACATTATCGTTATACAAATCCCATCCTCCAAAAACGATGTCGTTGATGTCGGCAAGTGGTACAAAATCTCTGATGCGCGGACAACGATTTTCAGTACGTTTTCCCAGGCGAATATTTCCCATCTGGGTGAGTGAACCTATTGGTTGTGCGAGATTTTTCTTTACGGCCTCTACACCTGCAATCAGGGTGGTGGCTACTGCACCCATACCGGGTAACAGCACGCCCAGCTTTCCGCTGGCTTTTGCAATGGAGTTGTGCATGTTGAAACTTTGATGATTGGATAGATGTTTGAGCTCCCGGCTTTGTTGCTGAAAATTCTATGCCGTAAAACAGCTTCTTCTTCTACTACTTTAAGCCCCCGGTATAGTTGAGTAAAACGACTGAGGCCGACGATGGATAACGATGTAAAATACTTATTGATGCAGGCGACACCTGGATGCGCTCAATGAGGTCTAACGATATTCCCATGTACCACAGGAGTGCAGCACGGATCATATCGGCATGACTAAAAATCACAATCGTTTTGCCGGAATGTATTTTCGAAAGTTGCTCTATTCCATCTATTATCCTGGCCTGGGCCATGCGCATTGATTCGCCACCGGGAACAACCGAATTGCTTCTGAATGTGTTGAATAAATGAAAGCTGGAATTATCCTTTAGTTGGTCAAGTTTCATATTTGTCCACTCTCCAAAATCAATTTCATCGAAATGCTCATCGGTTTGAACAGGAAGAAGAAGCTTACTGGCTAAAGGTGTTGCTGTTTCGTGAGCTCTTTGCTGTGGACTACTGAATATATGGTCGACATGTAGATGAAGAAGAAGCTCAGGAATTTTTTCCGCCTGTAATTTTCCGTCTGCATTTAATTTCACCCCATTCCCCCGACCGGATAATTTTTTACCCACATCATCGGTTGAACCATGCCGTATCAGGATGAACTTCGTCACATGCTTGTATTTAGATGATGCCGTGTTTGGCGGGCTTCCAGATTTCTATTCACTAATTGTTCAATTTCATCTGCAGCTTCCTGAACAACATGGCTCCAATTGCAATCTTCTTCCTGCCTGAAAAGACGCACAGTAGGATACCATGGCGAATCTTTTCTGTTACTCATCCATCGCCAGTCGGCGTATTTCTTCAACAATACAAAAACGGGTATGCCCTGCGATCCGGCCAGGTGAGTTGGCATTGCATCTACAGTAACAACGAGATCAAGATTTCTGATTAATCTTGCAAAATCATACAATCTGAAATTGCCGGGATAAATACCGTAACCTGGCTGCCAACCTGCGGCTTCCGGCTCATGTTGCAAAATATAAATGTCCGTGTTGTTAATTTCGAAGAGAGGCGACAAATCCGAAAATGGGATACTTCTTGTGCTGTCCCATTCGCCCACTTTCCACATCAATCCAATTTTCATCTTAGTGTCGTCACCTGTAAGTTCCATTGGTTCAGTGTGTATGTATGGAATTTTTTTGGGAATGGTCGAAGGAGTAATGCGAAATACGTGAGCCAGCTCCATAATTTCAACATCCACATCATAATCCACTCCAGGTGCGCCGTCGTGTAACGGAAGTATCTCATCAATTCCTTCTACAGTTTTCAACAACGGAATCAAAGGTTCCTGAGCCCAGACAATTACACGCCTGGCAATTTTTTTTAGCTGTGGCATAAACCGGACAAACTGAATGGTGTCGCCGAGACCATGATAACACCTTACCAATACACATTTGTTCTCGAGAGAGGTTCCATTCCAGATATATTGTTGGTGTCTTGGAAGATGAAAACAAGGCACACCTTTTCTTTTTTCAAGAACTTCATCGCTGAACTTCCAGGCGTTTTCGAAATTGCCTGCAAGCATCTGCTCCATCCAGTAGTCGTCCCTTTTTTGCTGATCAGGTACCATGTAAAAATTATTTGGCATATCGCCGCGTCATCTCGGCGCAAAAGGATGCAAATTCTTCAATGTTTGTAGGCGGACTTGTGTGATGTGGCTGCACACCTTTGTGCTCGGGTGTGAAACAGAATGTTACAGTAACGTCAAAGTCTTCTATCGCTTTCATCATGCGATCGAACCATTTTAATGCATCAGGCCTGTAATAGTCGGCCCAGCTTAATCCGGTGCGCAGATATTTCACGTTTAACTTTTTCAGCCATTTCACAGCATCATCCAGGCGATGATCTTCGAAGTGAAACCATTGGCAGATGCCCATTTCAGGTGTGAAGTCGCTGAAATGTTTCAATGCGAGTTTTGGCGTACCGTCTTCTCTCAGCAATCCCATGTAAAAATGACGGTAGTAGGAAGATCCCTCAGCTTCGCGGTGGCGCGTTGTAGCTTCCCATGTTCGCGGTAAATCATACAAGCTATACCAATGAATGCGAGGCACTTTGCCGATCAGAAGTTCTGCTGTTCTTCTCAATCCAAATTCCTGTACTTCTTCGGCGCCAAAGGTAGATATGCCAACCTCGGTTATCCATATAGGTAAGTCAGTTACTGCCCGGATCTCATTTACTTTTTCCGGCCATTCATTTAATTGCCAGTGGTTCCAGTCTAACGGAAATCCGTGTACGGCTACGGCATCAACCGTATCGAGCACGCCATTTTTCTTTAGTGTATTGATGAAGATGGGATCAATCGGTGAGATACCTCCCAGTACTTTTGTGAGCGCAGGTTGTTCCGACTTCACTGCATGTGACGCAAGTTTTACCATTTCGGAAAAGGTTCTCCATTCGGGATCAATTTCGAAAGCCCAATGCGATTTGTTATTCGGTTCATTCCAGAATTTAACAGCTTCGATCATATTGTATGTACATTCTTATTTTCCGAGAGGATAAACAGCCCGTGGCTGTCCATCGGGGATAGTGCCTCTTCTGCAGATATAAACTTCGTCTTCCGGCCGGACTAAAATTTCGAAGCCGGAGCTGCGTAGCATGGCTTCCATGCCTGCGCGATTTGGAATCCACCAATTGGTGGGGTCGTCGGAATAACGATGTTCAATAAAATACATCTGTGGGAAACCGGCACTCGTAAACATGTCCATTTCTTCGAATTTGTAGTCAGGCTCAACAGGATCAATCTGGTTGCTTCCCCGCAGCATCGATTGAAAGATCAGCACGTCTTTCACTACGTGTTCGTAAAGCAGGTCGAGTGCAAGCAATGGATGACGCAGGTGATAAAAAACGCCCATGAAGATGACGATATCAAACTGCTGACGAAGCGACGCAATATCGTACACCGACATGTTCAGAAAGTTTATTTCGAGACCTGAAACTTTTGCTGCGAAGCGTGCCTGGTCGAGGTAGCGGTCGTCCGAATCAATTCCGACTACCAGGCCCGCACCGCGCCGTTTCATTTCGAGAGAGTAAAAGCCTGCGTTGCAGCCGATGTCGAGCACGCTCTTACCCGTGAGATCGGCGGGGATTGCATGCGCAAACTCCCTGAACTTGACATTGGGGTAATCGCCCAGGAAATGATCCGGAGCAGTTTTTATTCCACCCAGGTCAATATTGTGAAACCACTTGCCAAGCCTTCGTACATTCTCCGAGATCTGATCCTGCGTCATGTGGTACTTTGCTTGCAAATATTAAACCGCGGTATGCTGAAGCAAACTACATGGATTTTCGGGAGGGAAGAAGGCCGGGAAATGAAATTTGCTCCGGCTACAAAGGTTTTCGTACCTTGAAGAAGCTCTCTCTTAATATCGTCGTACTCTCCTCCTGATTTACATGCGTTCCCTGTGTTATTTCTTTTTTCTTCACTTTTAAAAGCTATTTTATGTACGCACGTCTCACCTTCATCGACATTGACCCGAGAGACATCAAGGAAGTCAGTACAGTCTACAATTTCGAAGTAGCACCGGTCATCAAAAAGTTCCAGGGTGTTGCTGAAGTAATGTTGCTGGAACCAACGGATGGTTCCGGCGAACTCATTTCGGTGACTACCTGGCATTCGAAAGCAGACGCGGAAGCTTATGAGAGGAGCGGAACTTACCAGGAGATGGTTGACAAGGTTAAAGCTAAGATTGTGAAGCCCCCGGTGCTGCAGACCTACAACGTGCATTCAGCTGAAGTATCTGTGATCTGAGTGGAGCAGGGATCTAATTGCAGAGTAAAAGGGGTAAGGTATTGGAATCAGCGGCCGTAAGGCCGCTTTCTTCATATAGAATCGCGCGATATCATCAACAAAAAAGCCCGTCGTGTGAAACGGGCTTCAGAAGGTAGTACCGCGTAGGGGAATCGAACCCCTCATTCATCCGTGAAAGGGATGCGTCTTAACCGATTGACCAACGCGGCATCGATTTGGGACGGCAAAGATAACGGCGAACAGATTTTCTTCCAAAACTTTATTGAGAGTATCGTAATTTTGCTTCCTCAATTTAAAAACTCAAATTCTCGACTATGAGCACAGTTAAAGTTGCTATCAACGGGTTCGGACGTATCGGACGACTGGTTTACCGCCAGATTTACCAAATGGAAGGCATCGACGTTGTGGCAATTAACGATCTTACCAGCCCAAAAGTTCTCGCTCACCTTCTTAAATACGACAGCGCTCAGGGCCGTTTCGATCAGGATGTTAAAGCAACTGATAACAGCATCATCGTTAATGGAGACGAAGTAAAAATATACGCTCAGAAAAATCCGGCTGAAATTCCCTGGAAGTCGCACGACGTAGACGTGGTGCTTGAATGTACAGGGTTCTTTACCGATAAAGACAAGGCTTCTGCTCACCTTCAGGCAGGCGCAAAACGCGTTGTGATCTCTGCACCTGCTACCGGCGACCTGAAAACCATCGTTTTCAACGTTAACCACGATATCCTCGATGGTTCAGAAACAATCATCAGCTGTGCTTCATGCACAACCAACTGTCTTGCTCCAATGGCAAAAGTGCTTGAAGATTCATTTGGTATTACAGGCGGTCTGATGACTACCGTTCACGCATATACAAACGACCAGAATACGCAGGACGCGCCACATCCAAAGGGCGACCTTCGCCGCGCAAGAGCAGCCGCTCAGAATATTGTGCCCAACAGTACTGGTGCTGCTAAAGCAATAGGTCTTGTTCTTCCTAAACTGAAAGGAAAACTTGATGGCAGCGCGCAACGCGTTCCAACGCTTACCGGCTCGCTCACAGAACTAACTATTGTTCTCGGTAAAAAAGTTAGTGTTGAAGAAGTGAACGCTGCAATGAAAGCTGCCAGCAACGAAAGTTTCGGTTACACTGAAGACGAAATTGTAAGCGGCGACATCATCGGTAGCCACTTCGGATCCCTGTTCGATGCTACTCAAACAAAAGTGCTGAACGTAGGCGACCTGCAGCTCGTAAAAACAGTTAGCTGGTACGATAACGAAATGAGCTACGTAAGCCAGCTGGTTAGAACGGTGAAGTATTTCGCCGGGCTGATCTCAAAATAATAAGTGATAGGTGAAAGGTGAGAGGTGAAAATATCCTCTCACCGCTCACTTCTCACCCCTCACTTTCTTCTCACCTTCATTTCACCAACATCGTCATGGATTTTCAATCGTATAATTTCTCCGGAAAGAAAGCACTTATTCGCGTCGACTTCAACGTTCCGCTGAATGATAAGTTCGAGGTAACAGATGATAACAGAACGCGTGCTGCTGTACCAACGATCAAAAAGATATTGAAGGATGGTGGAAGCGTGATACTGATGTCGCACCTGGGACGGCCGAAAGAAGGTCCGACCAACAAATATTCTCTCAAACACCTTGTTCCTCACCTCGAACAACTGCTTGGCACCCATGTTGATTTTGCAGACGACTGCATAGGTGAACAGGCAAAACAAAAAGCAGCCGCATTGAAGCCCGGCGACGTGCTGCTACTCGAAAATCTTCGCTTTTATAAAGAAGAAGAAAAAGGCGACAAAGATTTCGCAAAAAAACTGGCTGATCTGGGCGACGTTTATGTGAACGACGCTTTTGGTACAGCACACCGTGCACACGCGTCTACTGCGGTGATTGCACAATTCTTCCCTGCAGGAAACAAACTGTTCGGCCTGCTGATGGAGAACGAGGTAAAAAGTGCAGAAAAGGTATTGAAGAGCGCAGAAAAACCTTTTACCGCTATCATGGGAGGTGCAAAAGTGTCTGATAAGATTCTCCTGATTGAAAATCTTCTTGAAAGAGCTGATCACATTATTATCGGTGGTGGAATGGCCTACACCTTTTTTAAAGCAAAAGGAGGAAATGTAGGAAAGTCTCTCGTAGAAGAAGACCGCCTTGATACGGCTAAGGACCTGCTTGCCAAAGCAGAGAAGAAGGGAGTGAAGATCCACCTGCCTGCAGACAGTGTGGCTGCCGACAAATTTGACGCCAACGCAAATACACAACCTGCTGATAATAATGCTATACCTGATGGCTGGATGGGACTTGATATTGGACCAAAAGCAGTGAAGGAATTCTCAGAAGTGATCGCCAATTCAAAAACAATTCTATGGAATGGCCCGATGGGCGTTTTTGAAATGGAAAAATTTCAAAACGGAACGAAATCGATTGCAGAAGCAATTGCTGCTGCCACTCAGAAAGGTGCCTTCTCTTTAATCGGTGGTGGCGACTCTGTTGCAGCCATCAATCAATTTGGGTTTGCCGACAAAGTAAGTTATGTATCAACCGGCGGCGGCGCCATGCTCGAATTTTTTGAAGGCAAAGACTTACCGGGTATTGCCGCGATAGGTAGGTGACCTCGTCTTGCTAAGCTTATGAAAGCGTAAAAGGTGAACGGTGAAATCACTTAGTTAGAGATTTCTATTAATTGATCACCGTCTCCATTACTCGTACACAGGTACACCTTGCCATTAGGAGCGGAGCATACATCCCGCAGTCTGCCGAATTCTCCATTAAAAAATTTAGTTGACTTAACTATTTCAGATCCGGAATCGTTCAATTCCAGTTGGTAAAGCGTTTCATCCTTAAGTGTGCACACGAGCAATGAATTCTTCCATTGAGGAAGCAGGTCGTTGTTGTAATAATCAATTCCCGATACGGCGATTGTGGGTGTCCAGCTGACTACTGGTTCAACCACATTGTTATCGAAGCAGAATGTTTCTTCGCTGGCTTCGCATTTTCCTTTCACGTTGGGCCAGCCATAGTTACCGCCGCGATGAATGATGTTAATTTCATCATCGGAATCCGGTCCGTGTTCGGAGCTGAACAACGAAACGTTTACATATACCAAACCCTGCGGATTTCTATGGCCAACAGACCAAACGGTGCTGGTTCGGTCAGGATTGTCGGAGGGTATTGATCCGTCAAAATTCATTCGTAACACTTTTCCGTTTCTTGAGGCAAAATTTTGAGGTAATGATGTATTCGATGCATCGCCGGTAGTTGCTAATAATTTCCCATCTTTTGAAATTACCAGTCTGCAACCGTTGTGAATACCTGCACCTTCAACATCATCGTGAATAATCAGCGGGTCCGACAATGAATTGGCGGAATAGCGATACCGCACGATTTTTTGTTTGTAATCGTCTCCATCCTGGTAATTGTAAGCCGCGAAGAGGTAAGAGGTGCCATCCATCGGCAGCGACAATGCAATGCCTAATAGTCCCCCTTCACCGCGTGCCACCACATCATCGATGGTGATCAGTGGGATCACTTCTCCCGTTTCAGGATTCACACGGCTGATCCGTCCTCCTTTTTCAGTCATCCAGATATGATCGTCGGGCCCATAAAAAATATCCCAGGGAAAGCTCAGGTTATCGAGTATAACGCGTGTTGTAATTACCGGTGTGTCGGGATCGTTGCCGGTCGTATCTGTTGTATCGGGAGGATTACCTTCATCGGGCGGAGGAGGTGAGGAAGAATCCTTGCGGCACGAGATTAATATAAACAGGAGAATTGCAGGGACGATGATTCGTAGCATGTATATACGAGCGCTAAAATCATGCCGTGTGAATTTGGCAGGCATCAACTGCAAATCATGTAATTTAGTATCAAAACACAAACACAATGAAAAGTCGTAATCTGATACTGATCGTAATAGTTGGCCTGATCCTGCTCCTTGGAGGATGCGGATGCGGCAGCTATAACAGTATGGTCAGCCTCGATGAAAATGTAAAGGCGAAATGGGCAGGAGTGCAAAGTGACTATCAAAGAAGAGCCGATCTTATTCCCAACCTCGTAAATACAGTCAAGGGTGCTGCCAATTTTGAGCAGGAAACGCTCACGCGCGTTGTGGAAGCACGCGCAAAAGCAACCCAGACAACCATCAGTCCCGAAGCACTGACACCCGAAAACATGCAACGTTTTCAGCAGGTACAGGGAGAATTGTCCGGTGCATTAAGCCGCCTTCTGGTAACAATTGAGCGTTACCCCGATCTGAAGGCAAACCAGAATTTTTTAAACCTGCAAACGCAACTGGAAGGAACTGAAAACAGGATCAAAGTATCCCGTAATGATTTCAATACAGCTGTGCAGGAATACAACCAGGTGGTGAGGAGGTTTCCGAATGTGCTGTATGCTGGTATACTAGGTTTCCCGGTTCGTCAACCATTCCAGGCTGAGGCAGGTGCGCAGAATGCTCCTACTGTCGACTTCAATACCGACACATCGCGATGAATCTTTTGTCACCTTTTAGCAAGCGAGATCTGTTTACTGCAGCGGAAAATGCCCGTATAGTTGAGGCTATCCGTGCAGCAGAGAAAAGAACCAGTGGTGAAATCAGGCTCTTTACCGAGAGCCGTTGCCGCTTCGTAGATCCACTCGACCGTGCTGCTGAAGTATTCTGGGGTTTAAAAATGGATCATACAAAGTACCGCAACTCGGTGCTGGTTTATGTAGCAGTGAAAGATCATCAGTTTGCCATTTTCGCCGACAAAGGCATACACGAGAAGCTCGGCAACAATTTCTGGAAAGAAGAAGTAGCCAAAATGGCCATTCACTTCAAAGAGAATCATTATCTCGAAGCCATACTTCTTGTGATAAATGATGTTGGCGCTGCACTCTCAGAGCAATTTCCATTTGATCCGAACACCGATAAAAACGAGTTGCCAGACGATATTGTCTTCGGCAAATAAACAGGATGAAGAAATTTTCGAGGTCAGTCGTTTTGCATATTGCGTTTGCCGGAATGTTATTTCTGTTGCCGGCGTTGCTGCACGCGCAGAATATACC
>JAFAGE010000035.1 GCA_023423015.1 Bacteroidota bacterium | reverse complement strand
TCACCTTTCACCTCTCACCTTTCACCGCTCACCTTTCATAGCCTGCCTATTCTCACAATGGTTTCACTTTAATATTTCTGAAAAACACCTTACTCTTCGGATCATGAGCCTGCAGGGCAAAAGTGCCGGACGACAATACACGCTGTTCATCTCCCTTATTGCGTTCCACATTATCGGGTTCAGTGTATTCTACCACTGTTTTGCCGTTGATTTTAATAGTCACCTTTTTTCCCTCCACGGTAATTGATTCGGTGTACCATTCGCCGTCTTTGACATATACTTCGCGAACATCATCAATTCCATATAAACTTCCGGTACGCCTCCAGTCGGTGTGCGAATTGTTTACCTGTACTTCATAACCTTTCGTTGGCCAGCTTTTCTCCTGGTATTGGGTATGAAAATAAATCCCGGCATTTGAACCCGGAGTAGTTTTCACTTCAGCACTGAATTCAAAGTCTTTGAAATTATGCTGGTTCACTTCGCCATCATAAAACAAGTGTGCCACGTCGCCATTGGCCACAATAGCTCCATCCTGAACTGAAAACGATTGGCTGTTCTCTCCCACTTTCCACCCTGAAAGGGATTTGCCATCGAACAAAGAAATCCAGCCGCCACTTTCCTGTGCATACGACGACGACAAACCTAAAATCATTACAAAAACTAAGGATAGCATTTTCATATTTCCTGTTTTATTTATTCAAACAACTCAATTCAATTACTGTTTATCAACGCAGTGCCTGGTCGAGGTCGTTCCGGAGATCGTCTACGTCTTCAAGCCCAACACTCATCCGGATCAGGCCGTCTCCTACCCCGGAAGCAAGTCGCTCTTCGCGCGACATGCCCGAGTGCGACATAGACGCAGGATGCGACACCAATGTATCCACGGTTCCCAGCGACACTGCCCGGGTACAAACCTGCAACCGGTTGATAAAGGTAACCGACTTTTCGTATCCTTCTTTCAACTCGAAGCTCATAACGGCGCCGGGCATCCGCATTTGCTTCTTACTAACCTCATAATCGGGATGAGAAGGAAGACCATTATAATATACCCGTTCTATGGCCGGGTGCCTTTCGAGGTATTCGGCAACCAGCATCGCGTTGCTGCAATGCTTTTCCATACGCAAGGGCAGGGTTTTCACACCCTGGATGAGCAGGAAAGCATCAAAGGGATTGCTGTTTCCGCCGAACAGCTTGTACGTATTATATACCTTACTTTTCATCAGCGGAACGTCTCGTCCCACTAATACACCACCGATGGACGTTCCATGACCGTTGAGAAATTTCGTGGTGGAGTGATAGATAAAGTCTACTCCATAGGCAAATGGTTGCTGCAGGAATGGGGTAGCAAATGTATTATCTACCGTAACGATGATGCCTTTAGTTTTTGCCAGTTTACAAACACCTGCAATGTCTACACAGTGCATGGTGGGGTTTGCAGGTGTTTCAATATGTACAAGGCGAACGCTGCTGTCTTTTTTAATGATCTCCTCAAGCAGGTTAAGATCACCCAGGTTTATGAAACGGACATTTACGCCAAATTGAGTTATCACATTAGCCAGGAATTCGTATGTGCCGCCATAAACATTGCTGTCGGAAATAATGGTATCTCCGGGCAGCACATTTGCCATAAACATAGTACTCATGGCTGCCTGTCCGCTTGCGTGCAGTAAAGATTTTGCGGCAAGATTCTCACCGCTTTCAGTCTTCAAACCGAATGTCTCCAATACAGAAATTACCTCCTCAGCGGCCGTGGTAGTGGGATTTCCGAAGCGTGAATAGGTAAATCCCTTTTCGGCGCCTGAAAACCGTTTCATACCCTGCTCTGCACTGTCGAATGTAAACGTAGAAGAAGAAAATATCGGCGTGAGATGCGCGTGCTCCGCATTGGCATGCTTCTGCGGATGAATCGCCAGCGTGCTCATTTTCATATTTGAACTATTTATCGGCCACCTTCAAGCGGATGCTCTTTTACTAAATCGGCCGGATTATAGAATCCCTTCCTGTCTTTTATTTTATCACGAACTTCTTTCACTTTGCCCGCAGTAACCGGTGCAGCTTTATTGCCAAAGGAATTTCGTACATAACTTAGTACAGCAGCCACATCGTCGTCGTTCAGCAATCCCTCAAACGGCGTCATGGGAACCTGTCCGGAGTATTTTACACCGTTAACTTCAATAGGTCCCTGCAATCCTTTCAATACAATCTTGATCAGCCGCTCTTCGTTGCCTGTTACATATGGTGTGTTGATGAGGGGCGGAAAACCCGAAGCAGGTAAACCCTTTCCATCGGGCTGGTGACAGGTGGCGCAGTAACCATCCTTATTGTAGATTTCTTTTCCTTTTGCGTATAAAGCCTGGTTTGCGCCTATCGTTTCCGCATCACCGATCATTTCTTTTTTCTTCTCCTGAACTTCGCGACCGTTGAGGTGTGCTACTGCAGTTTCATGCGCATGCACCATCCATTCGTCGAGCGGATGTTTTCCAGCTTCACTTAACACTGCCAGTCCATTTTCCTTATCGAGCCAGGATGCAGCAACGATAGCTTCGAGGCGCACACGTCCGTTTTCATCCGCAGCTGCCTGTTTCAGTAATTCCGCCTGGTTTTTCACCTGGTGACCGGTATAACGGAGCACGCGAATAGCGGCTGCTCTTGCTTTGTAATTTTTCGCTTTCAACAGTGAGTTGAGCAACTGCTGGTCTACTTTGTTCAAACCCCAGCTTACCCAGAGCGCTTCGGTAAGATGGTGTTCGTACAACGAATCGTTCTTATCCAGTGCTGCGGTCCAGGTTTTAATCTTAGCCAATACTTCATCTGCATCACGTCCGCGCAGTTCGCGCCTTGTGCGGTAACGCGTTCTGAATTCAGGCAATTTCAGATTGTCGAGTAGCTCCTCTATCGAAGCTCCGTCGATCTTTGCAGGTGTTACCAAAGGGCGGGATGGATATGTGATGCGATATACGCGTCCATGTTCATGATCGCGGAGCGGGTCGCGCGCGTTGTGTTGCATGTGACCTATCAGGATGTTGTGCCAGTCGATCAGGTACAGCGAACCATCCGGGGCAAATTCCATATCTACCGGGCGGAAATTTCTATCGTCGGAAACAAGCAGGTCCTGACGGTGGCGTGTTTTGAAACCGGTACCATCGTCTTCAACCTTATGTTGTTTTGTTCCGAGAAATCCAATTGTATTGTTAATGATCATATCACCCTGCACGTCGTCGGGGAAATGCCGGCTCGAAATAAATTCCAGTCCTGAAGTGGGCCTCACCATGTGTTTTTCTTCGATCAGGTTGAACGATTTATGGGTTTCTACTCCATAACGCGGTTTAACAGAACCCGGCATCATCCAGCGTACGTCTGGCCCCGATGTTTCGGCGAAAAAGTTTTGTCCCCAGTCATCAAATGCAATTCCCCAGGGGTTGGGTATAGAAAGTTGCGCCGTGCGCTCAAGATGCCTTCGCGCGGGGTTGTAGCGGTAAAAGCCCCCATTGGTTGCGCGAACGGGACCGTACGACGTTTCTACATTGGTGTGAAGAAATACGCCTTCACCCATATAGATGGCGCCGGAAGGATCGGATGTGTAGGCATGATGTGCGTGGTGCGTGTCGTGGTCGTCGAAACCACTTAAAAGCACTTCTCTTTTGTCTGCTTTGTCGTCGCCATCAGTATCCGTCAGCAATACCATATCTAATCCCTGCGACACATACACACCTTCGGGAGCGATTTCGAAACCCACCGGCAAATGAAGTCCGTCTGCAAATACTTTCAATTTATCAGCTTTGCCATCGGCATTGGTGTCTTCGAGAATGATGATTTTATCGTTTGGCTTCTGGTCGCCGGGTTTGTAGTGCGGATAGCTTGGCATGGTGGCCACCCACAGACGTCCCTTGTTATCGAAGGTCATCTGTACCGGCTTTGCCAGTTCGCGAAATTCTTTTTCTGATGCAAACAGTTCAATTTTATAACCTGGTGGCAGGCGGAATTTTTTCAGCGCGTCATCACCATACAGGTAAGTGAGCGAACCGTTTTGTTTTGGATTGTAATTTGTTTTTACATCGGGCAGCGGAATTGTTTTAGCATCCGAAGTTGCGAGGTCCATCTTCTCTCCTTTAGCCGCTTTCCAGATGCCAGTGTCGCCGATTTCTGTCATGGCACG
>JAFAGE010000448.1 GCA_023423015.1 Bacteroidota bacterium | reverse complement strand
CCCATGCCGGTCCTCTGGTCGTTGTTGAAATATTACAGTTTGAAATCGTACAGCTTACCTGCTTCGATTTGAATATGTGCAGTTGTGTATGTTCCCGGATAATGTTCGCTCCATGCATTCAATACCTGCTTACCATCTATCCACATGCGGTGGCCTCCACCAGATGAAAGATGGAAAGTGTATGCTTCTGAATATTGAGGCTGAATTTTTCCGGTCCATCTTACAGAGCATGGATGACCAGTTATGCGATAGTGGACACCGCTAGCCCACTCGCTGAAGCTGATGTTTGAATCAATCCTGGTAGTTGCGTGATTGGAAAAATTTGTACTGTTATAATATTCGGCCTTGAGCCCGTTACCTGTGCCCCAGAGTGTGGGTGCAAAGGTTGTAATGTTTGATTTACCTGATTTGGTGATTTTGTACGGCTGACCTGATTTCGGTTGCACACGTATTGTTTCACCCGATGCTGCACCTGAAGCTACAGTAATTGCACCTTCGATAGTGCATTGAATGAGATCAGTAGAGTGTACTTCCGGTCCCGCCGAATCAAGTACAGCTGCAGTTTTATAATTTTTGATTGTACAATTTCTTACAAAAACCGGTCTTTCACCAGGAAGAGGACTGTGAATAACTTCGATGCCGTAAGGTGCTATGCCTGCTCCATCCATTACGAAGTTTTCAATACGTACACGGTTCGAATTTGTTGACGCCGCTTTAATCTGCATACCGCAACCGTAGAAAAATCCGCGATTGTATGTGTAGCTGTTTGCATATGCGCCGTGGAACATTCCCACCCTGTTATGATAACATGTAAAATCGTCGATAACGTGATTACGCGTAGAATTCTGCCATACCCTTAAACCGCAGTCGTTATTGTGAGCAATATTATTTGTGAAGATCCATACACCTTCATTGATTACAGCTTCCCAGTTGTAAGCACCACCATCGCCAGGATCACCCATACCACCGGCAACTACTACGTTGTTGATGCATGAATTTCCATCACCTGTATTCAGTGCAAACCCGCTGGAAGAAAACGTTGGAGAATCTTCAGCATTCATATTGAGTGAACGAGGCACATACGAACATTTCGCTACAATGTTTCCATCGTAAAGAACGTCGTGTGTTGGATCTCCCGGATCCCACCAGAACGCCATCTCCTGTACATTGTAAGCAATATTTTTCAGGAAGGTAATTCCATGCGATATGTGCGGAACATAACTATGGTTGTTGGTATCACGGATCACACATCCTTCAACAATAGTACCTCTGCTTCCTTCCATACAATGGTGAAAGTGAATCCCGTATCTTCCGGCAACCAGTTCTGTTGTACTATCACCGCCGCGATTTTTGCGTGGGCCGAGATACCGCATACACACGTAACGAATAGTGTGTTTGCTTGAAGAACGTACAAAAATGTGAGAGCGGCCGCTCGCAGTTCCTTCGATGTTCACATTGCGTGTGAGATTCATCACTTCTGCAGTCCATTTGCTATTCACCTGCGGGTGAGGACGTGCAGTGGATTTACTAAGTGATACAGAGCTGCCCGAGACTGAATTGATATTGGCTTCGTCGAACGAAGAATATGCAGAACCCACTGTTGGTGGTTCTGTTGGTGCAATTACAATGGTGTCGCCTGCTTTCCAGTTAGTGGCAGACTTAACACTTATTGAACTTGCTCCCTGGGAAATAGATCCCGATGCATTTGTCCACGAAGTTTTTGATGAACCTACGAGGTCGAGTGAGCCTGCTCCCATTACCCACAATCCAACGTCTGATGCCATCACATCCATTCCACCACCAACAAAATTGGTTTCAGAAATTCCGGTGAAACGAAGTGTGTGTACGATGCTCGATGATGATGGTTTCATCACGAGTTTACCAAGCACTACTACGTTTTTGGATGTTTGCAACGTTCCTGTTTTTGCAGGATCAAATGTGAGTGTTGCACTTGCGGAAACATTCACACCGGCAACCTGGGTTGTAGCGAGATCAAAGACGATTGAATGTCCGGAAGAAATTACAGGCGTGTCTGCTGAACCGGGAATTTTCCCGCCCCATACTGAAGCATCTGACCACTTTCCTGATTTAACACTGGCAACGTTTCCAGTTAGGCCGAAGAATTGTTCGCTGGAACAACTGATGATTTTTCTATCGGCCTGAGTGTTTCCGGAGCTGACTTGCGAAGCAACTGTTAATGCTGTTGCAGTAAGAGACATGTCTCTTATGAACTGCCTTCTTTGGTTATTCATAAAGATTACGACAGGTTTTTACATGAATGGATTCACCGCACACGGATCCTACCACCACAGTTGTAGTTCAAAAAATTTTTGTCTTTGTTAACGAATATTAATTGTCTCCATCTTGTATCCAACAACACACGTGCTTCGAACTGAAGGGTAAATGAGGAACGAATGCCACAAATTCGTTTCAGTTTCTCAAAAGACTGGTGCATTTTCACGGGTTTGGATTTATAAATTCTGATTAACAATTTTGATGCCTAATATGTTAAAATTGTATTAGTGGAAAAATGATCAGCCTCAAGGATATTCAGGTAAATAGATAATTTCTACCCACTTAGCTGAATAATTAATGGAGAAAAAAGATGAAAAAAAATTTGCGGAGATATGATATTTATCAAACAGGGATATTATAAAAGCAAAAAACCGCAACAGTTCTGTGATGATCCGTTGCGGTTTTGAGATTATAATCAATTATAATTTTCTACAATTTCAAAATGCGAAAAGCTTTCGGTGTATTAATAATATTCAAGAATAAAACACCACGCGATATGCCTGGTACATATATATAGTTTACTCCTGCTGCGATTTTCCCACGTTGTAATACTTTTCCTCCCGCATCAAATAATTGAAACGATGTATTTACCCTGCTGCGCACCTCTATGTAATCGCGCGCGATCGTATTTACGCGCTGTGCAGGTTCTTCTTCATTTTCGTGTCCCGGATTGTCAGGATCAGGATTATTGGGATTACCAGGATTACCGGGATCCGGATTATTAGGGTTTGGGTTATTGGGGTTGGGATTTGGATTATTCGGATCAGGATCGGGATTTGGTTCAGGCACCCCAACTGAATCGGAATACAATTGCGTCTGAGGCACATATTCCAATTGCTGGCTTGAACTTAACCACTTTAATCCTGCCCCGGTTAATTTGTCTTCATTAAAGTATTCAAGTTTTATATCATACAATTGACCTGCCTGCATGTTGATCGGCGCAGTGCGGAATGAGTCGGGATACACTTCGTTCCAGTGATCAAGCACCAGTTGATTATTTATCCATAAACGATATCCACCGCCTGCGTCCAGTTCAAATGTGTAAGGCTCGCTGTATTGCGGCTGGATCTTTCCTGTCCATCGTACAGAATAAACGGTGCCTGTTATTGCATAGTGAACACCCATCGACCATTCGGAAAAACTTACATTGGAGTCGGTTCTTGTAAATGCAGGGTTCTGAAAATTGTTTCCGTTGAAGTATTCAGCTTTCAACCCTTTTCCTGTTCCCCATACGATGGGTGCAAAAGCAGGTATGTTCGTGCGTCCGCTTTTTCGGATCATGTAGGGTTGTCCGCTTACGGGTTGAACCCTGAGCGTTTCACCAGATACAGCGATAGGATCTACAACAATGTCGCCCTGTATATCGCACTGAACAATGTCGGCCGAGTGTACTTCAGGTTCTACGGTGTTATATATAGCCGCGCCGGTGCATCCGGATATTTTTATGTTACGCAGCAGGATCGGCCTCTCGCCAGGCAGTGGACTATGAATAAGTTCTATTGCATGGTCAGTTACACCTGCTCCATCGAAGGTGTAATTTTCGATACGCACGCGATTTGAATTTACCGATGCAGCTTTGATGATAAGCTTGTTGGCATACATGATGCCGCCTATATAAGTATAGCTGTTTGCATAAGCACCGTGAAATATTCCGACTTTATTGTGGTAAGCTGTGTAGGTTTCGATTACGTGATTGCGGGTAGAATTCTGCCAGATACGAATGCCACAGTCGTTGTTGTGAGCAATGTTATCATGGAAAATCCACACGCCTTCATTGATCACAGCTTCCCAATTGTATCCACCTCCATCAGCGAAATCGCCCATACCTGCGCCCACAACTACATTATTGCGGCAAACATTTCCGTCGCCGGTATTCAGCGCAAAGCCACTCACGGAAAATGTTGGAGCGTCTTCAGCATTCATATCACGCGCGCCATTTACGTAATTGCCAAGAGCAACAATATTGTGATCGTAAATAACATCGTGTGTGGGGTCACCTGGATCCCACCAGAACGACGTTTCCAATGTATTATAAGATACGTTGTCTTTGAACAGGATTCCGTGTGATATGTGTGGAACATACGAATGGTTTCCGCAGTCGCGGATTACGTTTCCTATTACTACAGAATTCCTGCTACCATCATTGCAATGATGAAAGTGCAAACCATAACGTCCTGCAACAAGTTCTTTAATACCATCGCCGTTTCTGTCTTTTCGCGGACCGAGGTATCTGAGTGAAGCAAATTTTAGTATCTGTATCGATGTAGACCGAATAAAAATATGTGTGCGTCCGGTGGGAGTACCTTCGATCCGTGCGTTGCGCGTGAGGTTGAGCACTTCAGCGGTCCACTGGCTATTGACAACGGGATGCCTTCTTGAAGTAGGTTTATCAAAGGTGACTGAAGGTCCGGAAACGGCGGTGATTGTTCCTTCATCGAAGCCTTTGGAGAATGCAGAACCAACAGATACCGGTTCTGTTGGCGTAATGACAATCTCATCACCCGTGTTCCATCCTCCTGCATCGGCAACGGTTACATTCGTAGCAGACTTTGCCACGTCGCCGTTTGCGCTTGTCCATGATGTTTTAGGTGAACCTACAATATCCAGGAGTCCTGCTCCCATTACCCAGAGGCCCACGTCGCTATCCAACACATTCATGCCTCCGCCTACAAAATTGTTTTCGTTGATACCTGTGAAGCGAAGAGTATGGATGATGTTTGGATTTGCCGGATGCATTTCGAGGCGGCCATTCACCACAACATTAGCCTGGCACTCGAGTGTTGCAGTGCTCTGTTCGTCAAAAACCAGCCTTGCATTATCAGATACAAGAACGCCACCTGCTGAAATGGTTGCAGAATCAATGAACACAGCGTGGCCTGAGGAAATGACAGCAGTATCGGCGGTTGTTGGAATTGTTCCTCCCCATGTTGCAGGATCAGTCCATGTGCCACTCTTTACAGAGGATATGGTCTGTGTAGGTTGGAAGGTTTGAGCAGGTGCGCATCCAATGGCAACCTTATCATCCGTTTTGTTGGAAGCGCCGGTAGGCAGCCTCGACATTACGAGTGCGGTAGTGAGCAGTGAATCGCGCAAAAAAATGCGGCGGGGGTTCTTTGACGTTAACAGGTCTCTCATAACAACAGGATTAATTACTCCTCATAGAATAAGTATTACGTAGCCTTTGAATGCATTTAACTGTTTTGTTTCGGGCGATCGAAAACTTACTGAATACACATAAGTTCCCGGCGGTTGCATCACCCCACTCTTTCTTCCATCCCAGCCCTTTGATGGGTCTTTCGATTGAAATACCAATTGTCCCCATCGGTTATATACCAACATCGAAAAATCCGACACACCATATGGATTGGTGAGACGGAAAATATTGTTCGTTGTTTTTGCAGGTGTAAATGCGTTTGGAAGATTTTGTGGGCAAGGGCCGTAAGTGATGCTTATTTCGTCGGAGCCACTGCCACACTCATTCGATGCAGTCACTTTGTAAACTCCCTGCTTGTCGGTAGTAAGCCGAACTTCCGTTGAACCATCCTGCCAAACTACATTTGAATTGTAAACCCGTGGATCCAGCGTGATGAGCTGACCGGCGCAAATGACCATGTCATCGCCAAGTGAAGGATTCGGTACGGATTTATAATTCACACGAATTGTGTCGGAGTGATAACATCCTTCCTTAACAACCTCAACATGATAGGTTCCGGGTGATGTTACCAGGTAAGTCGGCGCTGTTGAATTGTCCTGCCACAGATAGCTATCGCCGGGCTGCGGTAATGTAAGCGTCAACATATTTCCTTCGCACAATACCGTGTCATTGCCTAACGTGTAAGCCCCCCCGGAATTGTGTTTGCTAAGATTTATTGTATCGCTGTATACGCAACCATCCACGGTTGTTATCTCAAGCCAGTATTTACCATACTGATTTACAGTCACTGAATTCGCCGTTGATCCTGTGCTCCACAAATACGTGGTATTTTCCAGCGTAACATTACGTGTAAATGAAAATGGTTCACACAATGTAGTGTCTTCGCCAAGTAATGTGCGTGTAAAACCCGACACTGCATTTGGCAAACCAAGTCCGCTTTTCCCATTGATGTTCAGTGTAACAGCCTGAGCATTAAAGCCACAACCTACGCCCACGACATCCGGTTCATTTATTACTCCGAGAAATCCTGCACCAACAGTGGCCACGTATATTTTGCCATCTCTTCCTAATTGCAATGCGCCAGGTGCAGCGCCGGTTCCCTGTGAAAGATTGACCCGGGATGCCCAGAGATCCGGCGCCTTAAGATCAAATTGATCTATGTCATACGGGCCGTAATCGCCGCAGTTATAAATGGATGTTACGTAAAGAAGTTTTGAGTCGGGAGAAAATTCAATGCCATAGGAACGGCACACATGACCGGGATTGCTTCCTATTGATCGTGGCGCGCTGATTTCCCCGGTAAGATTATTAAACTGGAATACCTCCACGTTGCCAAGAAAGCTGGCCATCGCGAGATATTGTCCGTCGGGAGAACCTTTAAGATAACCGATAGCATTACCAACACGGCCATCGATTACCGATCCCACATCATATGTTTGTTGCGCCTGTATTCCGCGGCAATCGATTTTATATACAAGAAACCTGTTCGAATTAAACAGGTGTGTTATCAACCAAATATCATTTGTATTGGGATGTTTGATTGCTGCGACTTTTTCGCAGGTTTCATCCGCGAGAGTAATATTTACCGAACCTGGTTTAAGATCACCAAGTCCATTGTTCAGACTCATGTCTACTATGGAATACTTAACAGAGCCGGTATTGTTTTCAACCGCACCTGCTGTGAATACATAATAAAGTGTGCGGCTGCCCGGGTATTTTACTATCAATGCCGCCTGTGTGGCGATAGTGTCACCATCAAGCTTTGTATTTGTCATGAGCTGATGCTGCCGGTTCCAGATATGCATTCCATCGGTATAGAACAACAGGTTTCCGTTTTCATCGCTAACCGACGAACTTCCTTCGCTGCTGAATACCTTGCCTCCCGGCAGAGGTGCAGGTGCACCGCCTGAAAAGCTTACGCCTGCATGGAATCCAAAAAACCAGTTGTCCATTTCTTTCTGGCCAGATGCAGCAAAAGACCACAACAGCAGCAATACATATAATGCATATTTCTTAGCCACACACATGAATCGGGTTGAACTTTGGAATCATTGATACGCGGCAAGTTCAGGCACATTTTCTATAGACACCTGTATAACATCAAGGCGTTCGTAAGTGGAGTTGTTGCTTTTGAACTCGGGTACAAGTTCTTTCATCTTCTTAACCAGGGCAATGTCGTCGCTCTGCCTGCTTATCTGAATGAGTGCCTCAATTTCCCGAATCACATGGTAGGTGGATGGAACCACTTTGGCTACCTTAATTTTCTCATGATGCGTAGGCAGCGTTGCTTCTTCCTTATTCAGCAGTTCTTCGAACAGTTTTTCTCCGGGGCGTAAGCCGGTAAACACCACCTTGATGTCTTCATCAGGAACCAGGCCCGATAGCCGGATCATCTTATATGCAAGGTCCACAATTTTCACCGGTCGGCCCATGTCAAAGATGAATATTTCAGATCCCTGCCCCATCATAGCGGCTTCCAGTACCAGCTGAACAGCTTCTGGTATGGTCATGAAATACCGGGTTATCATAGGGTGAGTAACGGTAACCGGTCCTCCCCTCCTGATCTGCTCTTTGAACAGCGGGATAACGGAGCCATTTGATCCGAGTACGTTACCAAAGCGGGTGGTGATGAACTTTGTTTTTGAATTGATGGCTTTTGATATAAACTGGCGCGTCCACAATGCAGATATACCTACCAGGTCAGCATCAGGTTTTTCTTTGATAAGGTTGCTTAACGCCTGCACATACATTTCAGCAATACGCTTGGATGTGCCCATGATATTGGTCGGATTGACTGCCTTGTCGGTAGAAATCATCAGGAACTTACGTACCTGGTATAGAACCGAAAGATCGGCCAGGATTTTTGTACCGAGTACATTAGTCAGTATGGCTTCAGTCGGATGATTCTCCATCATCGGAACATGTTTGTAAGCCGCGGCATGAAATACATAGAATGGACGATAGTCGCGGAATACAATTTCCATCCGGTTGCGGTCGCGTATGCTGGCGATGAAAATAATTACTTCCACATCCGAATACATCTTTTCGATGTCGAGTTGCATCTGGTGAAGATCAGATTCAGCCTGGTCGCAAAGAATGATACGTGAGGGGCGATAGTACATTACCTGCCGCACAATTTCGGAACCAATAGAACCGGCCGCACCTGTAACCAGTATACTTTTGCCCGACAACTCTTCACGAATTTCCAGGTTATCCAGAATGATGGGATCACGTTGCAACAGATCTTCGATCTGCAGCTCCTGGATCTGGGAAAGGCTCAGTTTGCCAAATACCCATTGGTCGGAAGGAGGAACAGTTAACACTTTGATGCCAACCTTGAGACTTTTTTCAATAACATCATTTTTGCCAAGTTGAGCCAGCTGCTCATTCGTCATAATCAGCTTCGTGATGTTCTTCTTTTTCTTTAGTTGCGGCAACGTTTTGAGGTGAAATATTTTTATCTGCTGTATGTATGAATTCACCTTGGTTGGATTTATATCGATAAATCCTGCCACAACAAATTTGCTGGGCGAGTTGGATTCGATGGCTTGTTTTACAAGCATCGCCTCTGCACCGGAACCGTACACTAGCACATTTTCCCGCTGTCCATTGGGTTGTTTCTTGAAGTAATAATAGGTGCCGCGAATGAAGATTCGGAGATTTACCAGGAAAGTGAATGAAATGAAGAAATTGATGATCAGCACCCATGCCAGGTTCAGTGAATTGATGTGGAACTGCTGTGTAAGCAAAATCCGCACAGCTGGCACGTAAAGGATTGCCGAAACACAAAGTGCAACGGAAATACGGAACATGTCGTGAATATTCGAGTAACGAATGATTCCTGTGTGAATCCGCATGAAATAAAACACCAGCAATGAAATAACAGAATAGAGGCCGGTGTAATAGAAAAAGTGCCCACGAAGTATCTGCTGGAATTCGAATTGCTTAATTACGAAATACGACAAGCCAAAGGATGCAGCACTGATAGTGAGGTCAACTATCAGAACCACCCATCTTGGCACAGACCTCTTGAGGTAAAGTTTAGACAACATACTGTTTCACAGTGAAAGGTGAAGAAATCAGGCTGTAACACTTTCGTCCATGAACTGTTCCATTCCATGAGCGAAAAATGCCACCTGGTTGATTAATGCAACGATTTTAAATAATTGATCTTCGGTGAGGTTCGAGCCGGAAGGCAGACACAACCCATGTTCAAACAAACGATCGCTGGTGTCGTCGCCGAAATATGGTGCTCCGGCATAAACCGGTTGCAGGTGCATGGGTTTCCATACGGGCCGGCAGTCGATATTATTCGACACCAGCATGTTTCTTACGCTTTCGCGGTTGAATCCATTTTTCTCAATCACTATTACGCTAAGCCAGTGATTGGAAAAGTAGTTGCGTGCAGGTTCTTCAGCGCACCAGATGTGTTCGATGTGAGAAAGCGCCTTCTGGTAGAACCTGAAATTTTTCCTTCGTTGAAAAATTCTTTCCTGCAACACTTCCAACTGGCCACGCCCTATGCCCGCGGAAATGTTACTCAACCGATAATTATAACCAATATTGGAGTGCTGGTAGTGCGGAGCAGGGTCGATTGCCTGCATAGAAAGGAATTTGGTGCGGCGGATATAATCCGGGTTCGATGACACCAATGCACCACCACCAGATGTCGTAATAATTTTGTTGCCGTTGAATGAAAATATCGAAATGTCACCAAAGGTCCCTACGTTCCTTCCATTGAATTGAGAGCCGAGTGCTTCGGCTGCGTCTTCGATCACCGGGATTTCATACTTCTGTGAAATCTCCATAATCCGGTCGAGTTGCGCAGGCATGCCATAGAGGTGGACCACAATGATAGCCTTCGGCTTTTTACCATGCCTGAGCCTGTCGAGGATGGCCAGTTCCAAGAACTCCGGCGACATGTTCCAGGTCGCTTCTTCACTGTCGACAAAAATTGGCGTTGCGCCGAGGTAAACAATGGGGTTGGCTGATGCAGCAAAGGTCATCGACTGGCAGATGACTTCATCGCCGGCTTTTACACCAAGAACAATCAGAGCCAGATGTAGTGCTGCTGTACCCGAGCTCAGGGCTGCAGCCTGAACGCCGTGCCCGAGGAAGTCGGCCAGTTCTTCTTCAAACTTTTCCACATTCGGGCCGAGGGGTGCAATCCAGTTTTCGGCAAAAGCCTGTTGAATGTACTTCATTTCGTTGCCTCCCATGTGCGGCGAAGACAACCAGATTTTCTCTTTCATACAGTCTGTTTGAAATTATGCGGTTATCAGATCCGGTATGCATATTTCTACATCGTCGAAGGAGCCGATGATGTAGTCGGGTAGTGTTTTTCTACTAAAGCTTTGAGAATGGATGTGTTTTCCGCAATCTCTTACACAGATTGTGGTCCATCCGAGTGCCTGTGGCACAATAAAGTCTTTGGATGTATTATCGGCCACAGCGAAAAAATTTGCGTATGGATTTTTCGATACAAAATGCAGGTAGTTTCTTTCATCGGGTTTGGCGGATCCGAATTCTTCAGAGATAATGATGTCGCTAAAAAACATCTCGATGCCGGCGGCAGCAATTTTATTACGCTGGCGCAGGCTCTGACCGTCGGTGAGCAGGCCCATGGGGATACCAAAGTCTTTCAGGCGGCAGAGAAAACGCAATGCATCTTCCTTAGCCGACAATTCAGGAAAGTGATGATGGTACTCGTTGAGCAGCCATCCCACGCTCAGGTAAGGAAGCTTTGATGAATAGCGTTTCACTAACGATTCAAAAGCGTTTTCCCCGGCATAGAACTTGTCCAGCATTTCGTCGTAAACCGAAACGCGCAGGTCTGCATGGAGTTTTTCCGAAATACTTTTGAATGCAGATTTTAAAAAATCTACTTCGAAAATCAGTGTGTCGTCGAGGTCAAAAACGAAGTAACTGTTGGGGCTTATATTGATTTGCATGAACTATTATTTCGTCGTCGTATCGTAGCATGAGCATATTGTGCTGCCAGTTATCAAAATAATCAATGTTTTCCTGGAGGAAGTATTCCCGGATCAGCCACAACGGGTAGTTGGCACCTGCGTGGTAACTCAAGGGGTATCCACCTCCGAACCGCGCATTTATTTCTATTCCTGAAATCAGGGGAACTTCCTTGTGCATGAAGAATTGTGCAGTAATACATCCAACGGCACCTTCCACCTTACCAAGTGCAGCTTTCAGGTGCGGCACAATTTCATTATAGCAGGTAACACCTTTGTTTACTTCACCGGCACGTACACTTAAACGCTTACGTGGAACAATGCATCGGCAGTTGTTGTACCTGTCGTAGTACATATCGACCGTGTACTCATCGTAATGTTCTTTGGAATAATATTCCATGAACAATAATTTCTCATTCGCAAAAAACTCCGGGCGCAAATCGGCTTCAGAACGAATGATATGTGTATCTGCGCTCAGGCTGCCATCGTAAGGTTTGATGAAAAGAGGATAAGTGAGCCTGTTACGATCCATAATCCTGGGCACCGTGATTCCACGCATCTGGAAAAACTCAGCGGTCATTCTTTTATCCCTGCACATCGCCACAAACTGGGACGAAGAGATTACCACATAAATCCCGAAATCCCGGAATCGTTCCCTGTTATCTGCCAGTATGACCAGTTCCGTGTCGATAGTTGGCACCACCATGGTTACGGCATTCTTCCTGCAGATATCAAGCAACTGCGAAACATAATTGCGATCGCTCACTGCGCACACTTTAAAAGAACCGTCGGATACCACGCATGCGGCACTCATGTCGGGATGCATGTCGGTGGTAAGCACTTTCGACGCCGGGAATAGCGTCTTAAGTTCATTCTGAAAGGCACGGACTAAAGAAACCCGTTTTCCTGCTGACGTAATGAGAATATTCATACGAGGTTTGTTCCTTTGAAATAGGGCATGGTAGCATGTCCTTCTTTGCTGATGTCTTTCGATGCGAACACATTCGATGCCGTCTTAAACAAAATTCTTAGATCAAGCAAAAACGAAACGTGATCCACATACCAGGTATCGAGAGCGAGCCGCTTGTCCCACTCAGTATTGTTCCTCCCATTTACCTGTGCCCACCCTGTTATTCCGGGACGCACGTTGTGGCGGCGCGCTTGTTCTTCGGAATAAAGGGGGAGATATTCAACAAGTAGCGGACGTGGTCCAACGAGGCTCATATGACCAGCAATTACATTTAACAGTTGAGGTAGTTCATCTATAGAGGTCTTTCGCACCAGGTTTCCAAGAGGAGTGATACGTTCTCCATCCGGGAGCAGGTTGCCATTTACATCGCGGCGATCGTTCATTGTTTTGAATTTTACGAGCCGGAAAACCTTACCATCTTTTCCGGGACGATCCTGGAAGAAGAATGCCTTCCCGCGATTGCTGATGGTAAGCGCAATTCCAAACAGCAACATCAGCGGTAGCATAAAAAATAGCAACGGTACTGCAATCAATAAATCGAACAGCCTCTTAAAAAATCGCGTATACATGTTTGTGTTGAAGTAAGTTTCTGTATTCTTCCAGGATGAGTTGCCACACCATCCGATGATCGAATCGGTCCACGATCATTTCACGGCAACGTTGTTTCATAGAATAAAGCAGGTCTTCATCGGTAGCCATGGTGATCATCGCCTTTTCGAGTGCCGCTTCATCCTTTACAGGAATAACAAGGCCATTCAGGCCGTCGGTAATGATCTCATTGCACCCGTTGATATTGGTAACTATACAGGGCAACTCCATACATCCTGCCTGCATTGGCACATTTGGAAATCCTTCGCGGTATGTAGGGAACACCATTGTATGAGCAGCAGCTATAAAGGGACGCACGTCTTCCTGGAAAGTTGCGCGAATGATGCCCGGATGGTTGTTTATATCTTGAATTGTATCCGGGCCCAGCGGGTCCAATTCCTGTTCAAATGCCCCGACGAGTAACAGCCGTGTTTGAGGAAAGACTCTGTTCACTCGCTTGAATGCACTGACCAGTTCGTTGATGCCTTTGTCTTTTACAAGACGGCCAACATATAAATACACGAAGTTTTCCTTTCTGATGCTGTATGAAAGCTTTATCTCTTCTGCTTTCTCCCTGATTTTATCGTTAAGTGTAAAGTAATTTACATTGATCCCGTTTGAACTTCCATAGCCGACAACTTTCAATTTTTTGGAGGGGCAGAGTTTTTCTTCGGCCATATATGCAGCGAGCGCGTGCGAATTCGGGTACACATGCTGTGCAAAAAAGGACGTTATCCGCTCAATATTTTTCAGGATCCATTTCTTTATTCCGCGGCTCTCTACCAGGGGAAGGCCGGCCACGGTGTGAATCTTTACCGGAACACCTGCCATCGCGCCTGCGATCATACCTAGTAAACCCGCTTTAGGTGTATGCGTATGAACAACGTCGGCGCGCTCCTTTTTTAAAAAACGATACAGTTTCCAGAGTGATACAAGATCGCTGATAGGAGTAACTGACCTCGTCATTGCAATTGCTTTGGTGCGAATACCCTCACGCTCCCCTACTTCATCAAGTATTTTTCCAGGTGAAGACACTGCCACGATTTCGAAATGTTGCGACATATACCGGAGTTGGTCTCGCAAAAGAACTTTCAGTGATTCAGGCACAGTTGTAATGCGAACGATCTTCGCTTTGGGATGAACTTCTGACGTAACCCGCGTAATTGCGATCGTCTTCGGTTCGGAAGCAGTAACGGTCAGTTGATTCGACATGTAAGGTTTAGAAAAGTTCCAGGTCGCCTGTTGAATAGTTCCAGTAACGCAGGTTCGACAGGCGAACGAAATCTGATTTCATGTTCAGGTCTCTCAGCGTAATGATTGGTCCCACCGCCATGGATGGGATCAGCGACATGGAGCCGATCAGTTGCTGATTGAATTGTTGTTGTGATGCGGACATGGAAATGAAGTCGACCTTATGTTCCTTCATTGCATTGGACAAACTTTTGTTAATCGATTTCTTAACCTGTTTCTGGTCTGCATCACCATATAGTTGCAGAAACTCGGTTATTCTCATTTCGCGACCAAATGAATGATCCTTCAGCCTGTATATCAACAGGTATGTATTAAAGTCGGTAAGATAGTAGTAGCGAAACAGCGGGTTGTTCCCATATCGCCAGGAAATATATTGCGATGATAAGACTGTCGACATTCTATCCTGGTCAATCAGGTGATAATCGAGAAGGTCGTATACTTCAGTTGTCCATTTTTGAAAGGGTTGTGCTTCCTGGCTGCGGTCGACGTTGCGCTTAAGCAGAATATTTGTCGCAACCGAAAACGGATGAACAAACCTGAATTTCATCTTCAGTTTACCCTGTTCGAACCAGCCCATTTTCAAGTAACCAGGTTTGCTTTGTTCGTTTGGCGTGTTGAATATAAAATGGATGCCTTCGGACTTACAGATTTCGACCAGGTGCAGCGTAAGCTTTTTAAATATTCCTTTGCCCTGGTGATCGGGGTGCGTGGCGGTGTCTACCGCGCGCAATGCACGAAACACTTTGTTCCGGCGTGTGAATTGCCATTGCATGAATGCCCGCACGCCAATCAGTTTACCATTCTCTTCAGCAACCAGCACGTAGGAGTTTCCAAACGGATTATGGATGTGTTTCCAGCTCCATAACTGCTCCGACTTTGGGATTGTGGAATCGCCAAGTGAACTCCTCAGCAATTCAATAATGGCAGGTGTATCGGCTGCATTCGCCGTACGTATGTGTAGCGACGAATTAAAGGTGGACGGTTGCATGTGATGCCGTTTTTACAGTGCCATTCAGGTTGCCGGCATATTCACCCATATTCCAACTCTTCATGTTGTAGCGTTCACGGCAGTATTCAAATGTTTTCAGAATTCTGCGAAGGCTCTCAATATTCTTATCTGCGAACGTTCCGAAGTTTTCGGGATGCCACCAGAGGTGATAACATTCGTTGTTCTTCGCAGCCGCTTTTATTTCGTTGTTGATCCGGTTAATACGAAGACCATTTGCAAACTGGTATTGCGGATTCCATGGACGAAGGAACCGGCTTGAAGGAAGGCAAAGCGGCAACCCGGGAGAATTGGCTATGGTGCTCAGATGGTATGATGTTCTTTTATCGCCCAATTGGATATAGGCATCACTGGAGCGAATAATCTTTCTCACCAGGCTCGATCCTTTGTCTTTCACCGGGTTCCAGAACCAGGTATCAGGATTGGAACGAACGGCAGTTATTCCCAGATCGTAGCAAGTTTTGAGAGTATCGGGATTAAACTGGTTTCTTGGAAATACCAGTGAGCGCAGGCTGACCCCGGCAGCTGCAGCTGTTTTCACCGCTGCGCGGAGGTCGGCCTCAAATGCTCCTGGTTCGTGCTGTTCTTCCAAACAGTAATAGTGCGAAAACGTGTGCGTACCGATCTCCTGACCGCGATAGTTTTTGATCATCTTAATCACATCGGGAGCAAAATGAGCGAAGTAACTTTCTTCGTTCAAACCGTTTTCATCTATATACCGGTATGCTGAGTATTTTTCGGTAGTATATTTAGGCAGAATGGAAGGTTTCAGCTGTTCCCACTGAGCACGGTTTCTTGCGAACATACTTCCTACCGTTGCCCAGGTAACATGCACGCCCGATTTTTCAAACAGCTCCAGCATACGCGGAACAACTGCAACCGTAGTGTCGTAAACTCCGCGCCGCTCTTCGCGATTCCTTTTATCGAATACACCCCAGTGCAATTCAAAAT
>JAFAGE010000395.1 GCA_023423015.1 Bacteroidota bacterium | reverse complement strand
TATCAAGGCCTTTAAGCTGCGTGTACTCGTCAACCAGGATTTTTTCGAGAGAGATATCTTCTATGTCCACGTCTGAAGCTGTAACATGTTCTGCGGAGTCGAACACCGGTTTGAAAGCCTGCATTTGTTCGTCTGTTGCAATAATCCCTACCTGGTCGAACGGCATGAGCTTGTTATCACGTTGCGGCACCTGGATGAGTTTATCGCCACGTTTGATGTAAACGATGTTGATGCCATATTTTTCTCTCCATGCGAGGTCTATCAATGATTTTCCTATATAGTCGGCGTGCGGATTCACTTCCAGTTCAACAATGTGAGCATCCCAGGGTTCCATGTGGGTCCGGAAGCGCGCATTTTTTCGCAACACACTTGCAGCCACTGAATTGTCGTTGGCTTCAGCCAGCTCTCTCGCATTAAGGTTGGTGAGAAATCTTCCTTCCAGGCGGTGGTAAACCTTCTGAATGGACCTGGAGAAAAGGACCAGCACCATTATCGCAACCGTTACGGTTACCAGGATGGCCATCTGTGTTGGCACCAGCCTTCCAACCCAGTATCCGATTAACAGGATACCAAGTACGTTTCGGGCAATTTCGATTACAAGCAGCGGACCCCTGTTGTACTTCCTTTCCAGCCAAAGTTCCTTATACGGTTGTGTGTTAGGACGTTTGGCCATAAATGCCCATAAAAACGGCGCAGCACTTCCCAAAGAAATAATCAAAATGGCAGCGTTGCTCAAAATGTTGTTTGTAATGTTCTTGTGCACGAATGGCACGAGAATGTTCAGCGAAAAGAGCACAAGCCCAAGCAGGATAACGCCATTAGTAATAGCGATCCGAATATATGCTTGAATAACCGACTTCCAGTCGCCCTCTGCCCGCAAATGTTGTGTGCCGAGGGAATAATCGCTCACCTGCCTGATCCATCTCTGAGGAATTATTTTCGATATGGAGTTGTAGAAAGGCTCTGAATATTTAATGAGATAGGGAGTAGTGAATGTTGTGATGGCTGAAGCACCTACTGCAATCGGGAACAGGAACTCGGATATTACCCCAAGAGATAGACCCAGGGTGGCGACGATGAAAGCAAACTCACCGATCTGAGCCATACTCATTCCCACCTGCACTGCCTGTTTTAGCGGCTGGCCGGAAAGTAAAGCACCCAATGTGGTACTGATCAGTTTTCCGAAAAGGGTAAGTAATGTTACCCAGAGAATCGGACCGGCATATTCCACCATCGCAGAAGGATCGATCATCATACCAATCGAAACGAAGAACACAGAACCGAAGAGGTCTTTTACAGGCTTGATCACATGTTCCACCTTTTCGGCAGACGTTGTTTCAGCAATGATGGAACCCATTACGAACGCACCAAGCTCAGCAGAAAATCCCACCTGTGTTGCCAGAACCACCATACCGAGGCAGAGACCGAGCGATAATATGAGGAGGGTTTCTCCATCCATTAACTTTTTTGCACGGCGAAGGAAAGTAGGAAGGACGAATATGCCTGCTACGAACCAGATCGCCAGGAAGAATAGCAGCTTCGCCACAGTCATGAGCATTTCCGTTCCTTCGATCTGCTGCGTTACAGCAATGGTCGACAGCAATACCATGAGGAGGATGACTACAATGTCTTCAACGATCAGCACGCCAAAGACGATCCCTGCGAACTTTTTACCCTTCACTCCCATTTCATCGAATGCCCGGAGGATGATTGTAGTTGACGAGCTGGCGAGCATACCTCCGAGAAACAGGCTATCCATGGTAGACCAGCCAAGGATTTTCCCGAGGAAATAACCGGCCACAGTGATGAATATAATCTCGACAAAGGCAGTTATTGAGGCGGAGCCTCCTACCCGAACTAATTTTTTGAAGCTGAATTCGAGACCCAGGCTGAACAGGAGCACGATCACCCCTATTTCTGCGAGTGTTTCAACATTCTCCTGGTCGGCAACTGTTGGCAGAAAATGAAAGTAGGGACCCACCAGGAAACCGGCAATGATATAGCCAAGAACCAGCGGCTGCTTGATCCTTCTGAATAACAGAGTAATCAGCGCACCCGCCATTAGTATCAAAGCTAAATCCTGAATCAGTTTTGGTAAATGACCCACCCGGCTTGTCTTTTAGTTCAAGAAATCTGGTAAAAAAGAGTTCCAATAGAAAATCTTCCTCAACTTCTGCTGAAAAAAGATATGCAAATTTAAGCTATTCAGCCAGTTAAACCGAAAAGTCAAGCTATTATCATAACATCTTATATGACGCATGGAACAGATAAGGTTCACTTTCATAACATAGCCTTTCATTATCAATTGCGTCGTTTACACCCCACCGTTGTAAGACATATATATAAAAACAAAAGCCCCTGGCTGTTTGCGCCAAAGGCTTTTTGTTGACCTTGATAATTAATTATGATCTGCTATGCGTCTACTGCGCGAGGTAACCACCATCGATCGGGTAATATGAACCGGTAACGAAGGATGCTTTTGGCGAAGCAAGCCAAAGCAGGAGTTCTGCTATTTCTTCCGATTCACCCAGGCGGCCAATCGGATGCAGGCCAACAAGAGCATTCAGTGTATCCTGGTCAAGGGCGTTCATCACAAGTGGCGTTTTGATATAACCGGGGCCGATGGAGTTGATCCTGATTTTTTTGTCGGCATATTCCAAAGCTGCTGCTTTTGTAAGACCCACTACTCCATGTTTAGCCGCCACATAGGCCGGCGACAGGCGGGTTCCGGCATGCCCAAGTATCGAAGCAACGTTGATGATGCTACCTCCTTTTTCAAGCATGGCGGGGATCTGATAGCGTAATCCATAAAATACACCGGATAGGTTAATATTAATAACCTTTTGCCAACCATCCAGTGGATATTCCCCGGTAGGGCCCAGCGGGCCTCCGATACCGGCATTATTGATTGCAATATCGAGCCCTCCGAATTTCTGAACAGTTTCGCGAACGAGCCGTTCGTTGTCTTCAGGTTTCGATGAATCTGCCACAACAAAAAAAGCGGTGCCCCCTTTATCGGTAATCGATTTTTCTGCGGCTTTACCGTTATCTGAATTAACATCTGATATCACCACTTTTGCACCTTCCCTTGCAAATAATTCCGCTGTTGCCAGTCCAATCCCTGATGCTGCTCCTGTAATCAGGGCCACTTTGTTTTCCAATTGTTTCATACAGATCTGTTTTAGGTGAATAATATCAATCAGCTTAACCATTGCTAATTGCTGATATGCAAATTTACCAGCAACCCGGTCGGGAAAGGATGAGTAAAGTCAATTAATACCGATGATTAAAATCAATATAATCATGTAGATATAGAAGCAGACTTTGAGAAGATGCAAGTGCAAACAGAGTAAGGAAGAAGATCAATATGAAATTATTTCTAATTCACTTTGCGGCAATTTCTTTGATAATTGTCAAAGAACGCAATTAAAACACTAATAGGATACCCCTAATTTCAACATAAAGGTATTCACGGGTCAAAGGTTGCGATATCAACCGCGTTAGTCTCCCGATCAGATCCAATTCATGAAAAACTGTATTGCTCTACTCGCTGCTACTTTGATAGCCATTATTTCAGGTGCACAGATAAGTGTAACCGGAACTTCTTCATCTGTCCAGGTTGGTAACAATGCTCCGGCTGTTGTTATAGATGCATCACTGAGTGTATCGACGGCTCACGCTATCGGTAGTTTCACCGTGAGTATATCAAATTTTTCCGCCGGAGACGTACTTGCATACACTGGTTCTCTCCCGTCCGGGGTGACAGCCAACTATGCATCCGGCTCAGGAATACTTACATTTTCAGGTAACGCATCAGCATCCAATTACCAGGCATTGCTGAGAACAGTTACCTTCAGCACTACGTCATCATCTACAACAAGCCGTATAATAACATTTACTGCAGGTGATGGTGCAAGTACATATTACTCAACAAACGGCCACTATTACGCATTCGTTTCCGGATCATTTAACTGGACCACAGCGAAGAGCAATGCTGCCAGCAAAATGCTTTTTGGTATGCAGGGTTATCTCGTAACCGTTACGAACGCAGCAGAAAACACCCTGGTAAATTCGCTGAGCGGCAAAGGATGGCTGGGGGCCAGTGATGATTTTACGCATATTAACGCTGCAACAGGAGTAACAACTTTCGCGAACCAATCTGCTGCGGAAGGAAACTGGTACTGGGTAACCGGTCCTGAAAAAGGAACCAAATTTTCAACTGGCTCCAGCGTAATTACCTACGCAAATTATGCAGGCGGAGAACCAAATAATTCAGGTGGCACAGAACACTATCTTGAAAATGCGTGGGCAGGCGGAGCATGGAACGATAGCCAGGTTGGTGCCGGTCACGGGTATATTGTTGAGTATGGCGGGATACCCGGTGATCCTTCAATAGATGTAGCTCATTCAGTAACTATCGTGATGGTGGCAACACAAATCAAAACAGCAGTGGGCCTCACGAGTTACACTTTGCTGCAGCCAACTACCGTGGTAGATCCTTCACTCACGCTTACCAGCACCGGTAATATCACCAATGCACGCGTTACGATATCCGGCAACTTCTTTTCTGGCGATGTTTTGTCTTATACCGGCACCTTACCATCGGGCGTTACTTCCAGTTATAATGCAGCCAACGGCGTACTGAGTTTCAATGGAACAGCAACACCGGCTAACTGGCAAGCGTTATTGCGAACGGTTGGTTTTTATTCATCTTCAAATATTTCCGGCAACCGAACTGTTACATTTTCAGTTGGAAACCTGGTAGCAAACAGCAATGGGCATTTTTATGAATCCATTACCACCGCAGCAAACTGGGCTACCGCAAAAGCCAATGCTACCGGAAGAACATACATGGGATTGACAGGTTACCTTGCAACGATCACATCGGCTACAGAAAATGATTTTATTAAACAGAAGATCGGAACAGATGCCTGGATAGGCCTGAGTGATTCATACACAGAAATAAACTCTGTAACAGGAACAACAACGTACGCCAACCAGTCGGCTTCCGAGGGCAAATGGTATTGGGTAACAGGTCCCGAAAAAGGAACTCAAATAACAACCACAAATGCACTGAACACCAGTTCTACCGGCACTCCCTTCGGGTCGGCATATAATAACTGGAATAATGCCGAGCCAAACAACGTGGGTTCGGAACACTACGGCGAAATCTATGCATCGAACGCAAACCCCGGCAAATGGAACGATTTGAACGGAACACAAAATCTTGCTTATGTAGTTGAATATGGCGGCTTAAGCACCGATCCTGTGCTTACCCTCACCGCAAATAAAATAGTTGGCAGCGCCAGTATGTTGCCCGTAAGTGGATTAAAGTTCCATGTGCGGTCGAATCATAACAAAGTTTTACTCGAATGGAGCACGGAGTCAGAAATAAATTGCGAGCTTTTTGAAGTATTGCACAGCATCGATGGAGTTAACTTTATTTCTCTCGGCAAGGTGAACGGCAATGGCACAACCGATAACAAAAGCAACTATCGTTTTACTCACTACACTCCTGCCGATGGCGTAAATTTCTATAGACTAAGACAGGTGGATATAGATGGCCGTTATGAATTTAGCGCGATCAAACAGGTGGAGTTGAATAATTCTGCTACGGCAACAGTTCAACCCAACCCTGCGCGTTCTTCGATTACCGTGTTTTTACCGGGCAACACTACCAGAGAGAAAGTGAATATCTACAACATCGCCGGCAACCTTGTGGGAAGTGGCTTTTTCAACGGCGACAAATGTGTGTTGAATGTGTCAACACTACGCCCTGGTGTATACCTTGTAAAAATCGGAAACGGAACAAACACGTTAAGAGTTATCAAGGAGTAGTAGGGCGGCGGGGATCCGTTATTTAAAAGAAATCGAAAACACATTGTAAGGATTGCGCCTGGAGTATTTAACCGTACCACCATGGGCCTCTACAATTTGCAGAACGAGCGCGAGGCCGAGGCCATGTCCTTTAGTTCCAAGCGCGTTTGAGCCGCGATAGAACCGTGAGAATAAATGCTTCTGATCGTTTTTACTTATTTCCGGTCCGGCGTTTCGGATTTCGATCCTGCTTTCATGTTCGCCGAATTTTAAGAATGCGTCAACCCGCGTTTGTTTCACCGCGTACATCACGGCATTTTTAAACAAGTTATTCAACGCGAGGAGTAGCAGTGGCTCGTGTGCATTTACCATCATCCGTTCCTCGTAGTCCATGTCACCTTCAATCGAAACTCTTATATCTGTGTCGGGAAACAGGTTTCGGGTGATGTCAACGGAACGAAATAACAATTCATCCAACCTTACAGGCGGATAATCCTGCGGAGATATATTACCTGATAGCAGCAACAATGAATTCGTCATTTCGGCAAGCTCTCTCTGCTGGAAGAATAATTGTTCCAGGATATGTTTATGCTGCTGTACCGAGAGTTCTTTGGTGAGCGCATTTTCAGTAACGCCAATCATTGCCGTGAGCGGAGTGCGCAATTCGTGAGAAGCATAGTGAACAAAGTCTTTCTTGAAATCGAAAGATTGCTGAAGCCGCTCGAGCATACGGTTGAAATTAATGGCAAGTTTTTTCACTTCGCTTACTTCCTGCGAATAAGGCAAGCGAATATCCAGGTTTTCGGATGTAATCAATTCTATCTGCTTATTGAGCCGGTCGAGGGGTCTGATTACCGATTTTACAAAAGCATATGTGGCGAGCCAGCCGATGATCAAACCCATTCCATACACAAAAATCATCATCCACTTCAGAAACGACAATTCGCGGGTTCCTGTCCGGTCGAATGCAGTGGCCAGCAGGTAATAATCTGAGCCGTTTTGTTGCATCGCCATGATCAATACATCGTTTTCCCCTTCTTTAATATAAAATATGCTGTCTTGTTTTGCCCGCTCCAGCAATTGCTTCGTGTAATTTATTTTCCTAACGTCGCTGCTCGAGTATATGACAGAGTCGTTTTGGAGAATTATCACTTTTTCATTGTCCAGGTTGGTTAATGAATTGTCGTCTATAATTCTTAGAAGCTGACGGTCCACTGCGTTCACCTGTACAAGCAGCCGGTAAGTTGTTGTAGCACGATCCTTCAAACGTGCATGAAATTTTTCAAGGGTAAAGCTCGCGAATGAGTAATAAATAATTACCAGCGCTGTTCCGAGGATAAGCGTAAAAAGAAGACTGAAGCCGATGGCAAAACGTACACGTAAGCTTTTGATGGAGAAAGACGTCAATGATCAGGCATTAATTTCTTCAGAAATATAATAACCAAAACCAGTTTTGGTATGTATCAGCTTCTTTGCAAATCCTTTGTCAATCTTGTTGCGAAGAATGTTGATATACACTTCAATCGTATTGTCGCTTACACTATATCTGCCCTTCCAGATCTTTTTACTGATTTCCTCTTTTGAAATGGGTGCTCCCCCGCCATCCGCCAGCAGGAGCAACAGGTTGAATTCGGTAATGCTTAATTTGATGGGTACGTTATTTCTTTTGATGGATTTCGCCTTCACGTCAATGTGCAGGTCGCCGATATTGAAGAACTTTTTCCCACCTGGCAGCATTTCGTAACGTCTCACCACCGCCTACAACCGCGCACGCAATTCAGCCATGAAGAAGGGCTTGATAATTTAGTCGTCGGCCCCGGTATCCAACCCCTGAACA
>JAFAGE010000379.1 GCA_023423015.1 Bacteroidota bacterium | reverse complement strand
TCGGCGAAAACAGGAAAGCACCGCCAAGGCTAATTCCCCCCAGGGCAGACTTCTTAAAAAAAGATCGCCTGCTGTTTTCGTTCGTTTTTTCCGGCGCAGCATTTTCGGGTTCCGGGTCTTTCAATCCGAATCTTGACAAGTACCGTTGAGAAGGAGTCATAGTGTGTTTGATTTTGTTAACGTTGTTCTAAATTGAGAGGGGGTTAAGGTAAGTAAAAATGTAATTCAAAGGGAGAGGATCCACAGAGGTATTTAAGTGTTCGAATTTTCACGAACTTGTATTCTAATTATGAAGATTCTTTTTCGGTACCTCAAACCACACCGATTCCTGGTTGTGCTCACCTTATTCCTGGCAGCCATCAATACCGGGTTTTCGTTGATGGATCCCATCATTTTCGGAAAGCTTGTGCGTCTGGCTACGGACTTCAGGTACAATACCGGAGCATACGGCGATAACGAAAGATACTTCTGGTCGTTCTCTACAAAATATCCCGGCGGCGTTTTCCTTCTTTTATGTTCCATCGGAGTTGCGATGGTGAGCCGGATCGCAAAAAACTTCCAGGATTATTTTTTAAATGTTATCGTACAGAAATTCGGAGCCCGCGTGTTCACTGATGGATTGAAACACGCAATGAAACTGCCTTACCAGGAATTTGAAGACCAGCGAAGCGGCGAAACACTCAGCGTGCTGACAAAAGTGCGCGCAGATACGGAGAAGTTCATGAACTATTTCATCAACATCCTCTTCGGTGTTATTGTGGGCATTATTTTCGTCAGCACCTATGCGGCATTGTATATACACTGGACTATCCCTATTGTTTACTTCGGAGGTATCCTGCTTCTGACGTGGATAACCAATCTGCTCAGCCAGAAAATAAAAACCATTCAGAAAACTATTGTTTCGCAAACAACTTCACTTGCGGGCAGTACCACCGAGTCGTTGCGAAATATCGAATTGGTAAAAAGTCTTGGCCTCACAAACCAGGAGGTGGACAGGTTGAACAAGAATACTTACAAAATTCTGGGTCTGGAACTCACCAAGGTTAAAAGGATCCGAAGCATCAGTTTTATCCAGGGCACTTTTGTGAACACACTTCGGCAGGTGATCTTATTTATCCTGATGTGGCTGATTTTTCGCGACATGATGGATGCGGGCCAGCTTGTTACGATGCAGGTGTTTTCGTTTTTCGTGTTTGGACCTCTGCAGGAGATCGGTAATATCATTCTATCCTATCGCGAAGCAGAGGCATCGTTGAACAATTTCAACAACCTGATGAAGAAAGCGCCGGAATCGCAACCGCAGAACCCGAAACATCTTGGCGAAATTAATACCCTGGAGTTTCAGAATGTGAGCTTTAAACACCAGACTGCGCAGCAAAAAGCGATTGATAACATCAGTTTCAAAGCAAAAACAGGCGAAACGATTGCCTTTGTTGGTCCATCCGGTTCGGGCAAGACCACCCTGATGAAATTGCTCGTAGGCCTGTATCGTCCACAGGAAGGCAAAATATTGTACAACAGTATGGATGAAAATTCCATCAACTTCGACGACCTCCGCAACCAGATTGGATTTGTAACACAGGACACTCAGCTATTTTCGGGAACGATCCGCGAAAATCTGTTGTTCGTGAATCCGGCGGCCACCGACGAAGACCTTCACCAGGTAATGATGCAGGCGTCTTGCCACGGCTTGCTGATCAGGGCGGAAAAAGGGCTTGATACGATGATCGGGGAAGGCGGGCTTAAATTGTCGGGAGGCGAAAAACAGCGGTTATCCATTGCCCGCGCCCTGTTGCGCAAGCCGCGTGTGTTGATATTCGACGAAGCCACTTCATCGCTGGACTCTATTACAGAAGAGGAGATCACGAACACGATCATCAAGGTTTCTTCATTAAAATACCAGATCAGCATCCTTATTGCTCACCGCCTTTCCACAATCATGCATGCCGATAGCATCTATGTGCTGGAGCGCGGCGAGGTCGTGGAAACCGGAACACACGAAAGCCTGCTCGAAGAAAAAGGTCTGTACTATGCCATGTGGCGGCAACAGATTGGTGAACGTAAGAAAGGGGAGATTAAGGACGTGAAAATCGACACATTAGCGTGAACTGACGTAGGTCATTAGTCTCTTTCCGCGTTTATGTAACTTTGTACCATGGAAAAGCCCAATTACTTCTGGAGTATTCTCACATGTAAATGTCCACGCTGCAGAAGAGGTAAAATGTTTGAAAACAGCAATCCCTGGAACCTGAAGAAGACCCTTTCGATGCCGGAAAGGTGCCCTGAATGTGGCCAACGCTTTGAACTCGAACCCGGTTTCTGGTATGGAACAGGCTACGTAAGCTATGCCTTATCGGTCGCATACCTTATCACCACCTGCGTTGCCTGGTGGGTATTGATCGGGTTTTCGGTTGACGACAACCGCTTTTTCTGGTGGATGGGTCTTGCGGTACTTTCCCTGATCTTATTGCAGCCCTGGTTGATGCGCATCAGCCGCGTTATCTACATTTATTTCTTCGTCCGCTATAATCAGAACTACAAAAACGAGCCGCTTGTCAAATTTGATAATTCCTGATTAGCCACTTAACATATCATAAATGGAGCTAAGCATCACGACGCCGGCATTGTTGTTCCCTGCTATTTCACTATTAATGCTCGCTTACACCAACAGGTTTCTTGCAATTGCAAATCTCATCAGAAGCCTGCATGCGAAATACAAACAATACCCTGAAGCAAATCTTATCACGCAGATCAGGAGTCTTCGGATTCGTATACGCCTGATCAGGATGATGCAGGCGATGGGAGTGTTGAGCTTCATGTTCTGTGTGGTATGTATGTTCACCATATTTCGCGGCTGGAACGATGCCAGCTACATCATTTTTGCAATCAGCATCCTCTGCTTTATGGCTTCTCTCATCATGTCGCTGGTTGAAATAACACTCAGCATGAAAGCGCTCGAAATCGAACTGAGCGATATGGAAGAACTGTCAAAGAGCAATTTTTTCAAGGATATGATTGGAAGAAAGTAGGTCAATGGACGGCAATGCCGGCAAACGTCAAACGGCAATGGTCCTCAGCCCAGGCGTATCCGCCCTCGGCCCTCCAACCTCTATGCTGCCAACGGCATTTCAGTTTTCACTTGAACTTTGCAATTATTATGGGTATCTTATATCCATCAACACTTCATTAATTCAACACCATGGAAGCC
>JAFAGE010000370.1 GCA_023423015.1 Bacteroidota bacterium | reverse complement strand
TATTTCGTTCCTGTACACTTCTCCAAAACGTGTAGGCGGACTAAACTGCCACATCTTATTCCATACAACTTCGTTGTTGACAAGTGGAACAAGTGCGGCGTCTTTCTTTTGCCAGTATTCAAGATTGTATTGGTAAGGTCCGAGTTGTAAGTATTGTTGTGCTTTAGGATAATATGGTTCAAGGTCGGCGCGCGTGATTGGCCAGCCACTGTGCTTCACCCAGGGTCTTTCTTCAAAATCTATGTCGTCGAACGTCGAACAATAGCCCGACCAATGTCCTGTGGTTCCACCAAACATATGCAGACGCGCCGATTTGAGCGGAAAATATTTCTGGCCGGTTGAGGTGCCCGCATAGAGTTCCTGCACCTGTTCATCGTATTCAAACCCACCTCCTTCGAGCAGGATGATTTTTTTACCGGAGTTTTTTAATTCAAGCGCCATGCTTATACCTGCTGCACCTGCTCCAACAATACATATGTCGCCGGTGATCACGGAATTGTCGGGTAGTTTTCTTGCGTCGATATGCATGTTGATAAGTGAGAGGTGAAAGGTGAGAGGTGAAAAGATGTTTCTTGTTACACATTGCCCCGCCTGAAAGCATACAATGCGCATTGGCGGGCTTCGGTACGCGAGAGTACCCACCCTGCAACAATGACTGATTCTGCGTTTTTGAATTCGCCACTCTTCTTTTGTTCAAGTGAATTCAAAAGTTTGTCGCGCGAAGATGTTTCAAGGTCATCGAGTATAAGGTTCTGCAGCTTTGCTGATTTCTTTTCATTCGGAAACATTTGCAGGTAAGATGATCCTACCTGGAGCAATTCTTTTTCATCGCAGAATTGTGCGATGGTTAATGGCTGTGATATTTCCGGCAACCATTTGCTATCGGAATTGCAGGCCGAATAAAAGGGAACGGCAGTTACTCCAATGCCGAGCGCTAAAAATTTCCTTCGGTTCATATCATGTGGCAATGCATGGTAAATATATCGAAATACCATTTTACACTGATGAAAGAAAGATTGAATTCTAGTTTCTGTAGCGGCGTTCAAAAACGCCATCGGAAATGCGCACAACATCGCCATTCTGGTCGCGCATTCTGAAGTCGAAAGTTCCATTCACTACCTGTTTGTGCCTGTCGAGCCTGGTGATGACAACTTCTGCATAAAGATCATCGGCAGTGTAGATCCTCACGCCCGACAAACCGCAGTCGCTCGCTACGAAATAGGAAGCATAATTTTTTTTATCGCCGGGAGTTCCGAGCCGATACACCGCATTTGGGATCAGGCGGATGCTGTCGAGCACGATAGTGACACTTGAAAATTCGCAGGTGGATTCGTGACGGTTACTAACGAGTTCGAAAGAGAAACCATAAGTGCCTTCGTACTTCTGCCGGTATGTGCAGGCGCCCAGTAATGATGAATCTGTTGCCAGCGGACTGAATGGCCAGCCATTTATGCGGCAACCGAACAATTCGCGGCTATCGGCAGTTACGGTTTGAACCGTACGCAGGTAATGCACTTTCGGCTTGGTGCAGGTAACACAAATAAGGAGGATAGCAGGCAAAGCCAGGGAAAGAATGGGCGATGCTGCATTGCGTATCATTTTACTTCGTTTATCGCCGAACTGGCGCGTCTATTAAGTTACACCAATCCGCGAGCCAAAAAAAATGAAACTGTTACACCAGTTCTTCTTTACCCGTTTTGTGGTATTCGTCGATAAGCCTGCGCTGCAGTTCAAAAGGAACGGTCACATAGTCTGAGAAAGTCAGCCTGAATTTGGCGCGACCCTGCGTGATAGACCTGAGGCTGGATGAATAGTCCTGCATCTCGGCAAGGGGAACTTTGGCAGCGATGCGGGTAAAATGGCCTTCGGTATCCATCCCCTCAATTATGGCCCGGCGCGATTGCAAATCGCTGATAATGGCGCCTGTAAGTTCATCCGGGCAAAGCACATTCAGCTCGTACACCGGCTCGAGAATTTGCGGATCAGCTTGCTGAAAAGCCTGTTTAAATGCCATCAGTCCTGCTATCTTAAAAGAGATATCGTTTGAGTCTACGGGGTGCATTTTGCCATCGTACACGCTCACCCGCACATCGCGTACGTGCGATCCGGTAAGTGGCCCTTCATGCATCTTTTCCATAACGCCTTTGAGGATCGATGGAAGGAAACGCTGGTCGATAGCACCTCCCACAATGCAATTCAGGAAAACGAGTTTACCACCCCAATCCAGTTTGTATTCTTCGCGGCCGCGAACACTGAACCCCTTGGGATCGGGTATGCCTTCGTACCATGGTTCTACCTGCATAAACACTTCCCCAAATTGACCCGCACCCCCGGATTGTTTTTTGTGGCGATAATTCGATTGCACAGATTTGCGGATGGTTTCACGATAGGGAATCCTCGGCTTCGTGAATTTTACATGCAGGTTCTTTGCGATGTGTTCAAGTTTCCACTTGATCACAGACAAGTGCAACTCTCCCTGGCAGTGAATAATTGTTTGTTTCAATTCGTGCGACACTTCCACCTTTACCGTGGGATCTTCTTCCTGTACCTGGTGCAAAGCGAGTGAAAGTTTTTCCTCTTCTCCTTTTTGTGTCGATTCAATTGCCACACTCATTAATGGCGCAGGAAATTCGATTGGCTGGAGCTCGTAATTTTTTCCTCTTGCGTGTAAGGTATTATTGACGTGCGTGTGTTTCAATTTAATGGTAGCACCAATATCTCCTGCAACAAGTTCATTCACCGACGATCTTTTTTCACCTTCCACGATAAACAGCTGGTTTATTTTTTCAGTTACGCTGTTCGATTCGTTGATAAGTTCCATTCCCGTTTTTACGGTGCCGGAGTATACTTTGAAATAGGACGTTTCTCCAATGTGCGGTTCCGAAATCGTTTTATAAATAAAGATGCACGCCGGGCCGTTAGGATCACAAACCAATTTTTCTCCTGTCTTTGTGATCTGCGGTGGCATCTCATTGGCACTCGGGCATACATTGTCGATAAAACCCATCAGCCTTCCGCTGCCCATGTTCTTTTTTGCAGAAATACAAAACAGCGGAAACAGGTCGTGATTGATCATCGCTTTCTTCAAACCGATGCGCATTTCATCTTCATCGAGTTCGCCTTTGTCGAAATATTTTTCCATCAATCCTTCATCGTTCTCTGCAATAGCTTCAATCAATTCTTTATGTAACCGGTCTGCTTTTTCTCTTTCGTTGTCTGGTATCGGTAGTTTCGAAGGTTTGCCCCCTTCAGGAGGAAATTTATACATGGTCATTCGCAGTACATCGATGATGCAATCGAATTCGAGGCCCTGGTTCATGGGGTACTGCACAACAACTACGTTTCTCCCAAAATGTTCTTTTGCCTGAGCAACTGTTCTGTCAAAATCGGCTTTATCCTGGTCGAGTTTATTTACGGCAAGGATCATGGGTGTACGAAATTTCTCAGTGTATTCCCATAAGAGATCGTTACCAACTTCAACACCAAAACTTGCATTCAGCAGCATCACGCCTGTGTCGGCAACGCGTAATGCAGAAACAACTTCGCCAACAAAGTCGTCGTAACCTGGTGTGTCGATGATGTTGATTTTATACCCGCGCCAGTTGGTGTGAAGTAATTTGGAGAAGATCGTGTTGCCTCGTTCTTTTTCGAGTTCATAAAAATCGGCAACGGTGTTTTTTTCTTCTATCGTACCTCTTCGTGTAATTAATCCTGCTTCGAAGAGCATACATTCTGCGAGCGTGGTTTTGCCGCTGCCGGCGTGACCGAGCAGCACAATGTTTTTTACGTGATCGGTTGCGAAGTTTGCCATGGCAAGCTTGATTTATAGAAAAGTTAGGGAAAATGCGGGATACGGGGAGAAGGCAGATGGCATAAGGCATAGGGCATAGGGCATAAGGCAGGTGAGCGGTGAGA
>JAFAGE010000348.1 GCA_023423015.1 Bacteroidota bacterium | reverse complement strand
GTGCGGCTGGCCCTGCCGAATATCACCGAAGAGCCGGCATGAACCCACGGCCGGTCGCCGTACGATGGCGTCTCCCCGTCCTCGCCGCGGGCGGCTTCGCCCTGGTGAGCGGTCTCTACGCCGGCTACCTCCTGCTGCCAATTCCTGAACGAAGAGCGAGGATGATAACTTTTCATGTCTGCATCAAAATTTATCCTTGTCTCCGGATCTCCACCCCAGTTAATCACCTGCTTTACCTCCGGGCGGAAAACCAGGATGAAATCATCGCCCTTCCTATCCATTTCAATCGCCAGCAAACCACTTGCAATATCTTTAAAGCCTGCAGCATGCTCATATTGATCCGAAAGGTTGTCGGTAGCGTATATAGCTTCGTCATCAGTTTTTGAACTTAGCCAGAGAATCAGGTCCTCAACTTCATTTGCCTCGGGCACATTACCCTGGCTGGTAACATTACCGTTGTAGCTGATTACAATACCCCCTGCATTAAACAATTCTAACACGTTATTGTTCAATAACAGGCTATTTACCAGGTCGGAACTTCGGTAAGTCTCTTCAACCAGGGAGGTATAGATCCCTGACAAATGGGTATTAAGATCATAAATTTCCCGGGATTGGATGGTAGACGTTCGGGATGAGATGATCCCCGAGAGCAGTTCAAAGGTGGTGCACACCTTGAAGCTCATACGCATTGGCGTCTTGTGGTGGCAGGCAATGAGGCCCCACAACCGACCATCCCTTATGATGCGGGTAGACATAGAGGCCGTCACCTTCATATTGGTAAGGTACTCGAGATGAACTGTTGCAACACCCCGGAGATTGCAATCTGTCATATCAAGGAAGGAATTGGTGATCGGGTTGATCACCGGGTATAACTTAACGGGTTGATAATTTTTATCAGGAATGAACCTGTAAGGGTTGCGGAGGTACAGTTCGCGTGCCTGCTTGGGAACGTCTGAGGCAGGAAAAGTCAAACCCAGGTAAGATTCCATATCGTCTTCCCGCTCTTCAGCAAGTACGTGTCCGTTCCAGTTTTCATCAAACCGGTATATCATTACTTTGTCAAAACCTGATGCTTTCTTCAATTCTTTCGCCGCCACCTGCAGCATATCTTGAAACGTATTACACTCTTCGATGGCTTCCATTGAAGCTTTCAGATCGTGGTAAACGTCTACGAATGAAGCAGATGTTCCATTAACACGCGAATCCAGATTTATTTCAATAATATAGTAATCCGGGTATTCGTGGAAGATACATTGGTAGCCAGTGTTCTGAACCTCTACAGATTGCGGGAATCCGGGTTTCTGCTTAACCAGAGTTTCGAGGTCAAAAAATTTCGATGCAGGCTTGTTCACAATGTCTGCCAAAGCTTCACCGAACAGGCCGGCGCAGTTCTCGCTCACCTGGCAAATGTTGCCTTCCTTATCGGCCACGATAAGCGCGCCATATGGCTGCACTACGTTTATGTTATGAATCGGGAGGTTACCGCAGAAATCCGAATCGTATTTTTTTGCAGAGCTTTTATTCATAAAGCGAGATCCACTCATTAAATTTTTCAAATGTGGCTTTTGCAGAGTTCAGGATTTCCTGCTTTTCCTCCGGCGACGAAAGCATATTAAGCTCTTCTTTAAAGTTTTCCCAACTAATCTGGGTTTGTTCGCCATAGGCGTTAAAAAAGGTGAAGCCTTTATCGGTAGGAATTTTCAATTGCTTAGCAATCATACCCGTAATGATCTGACCGCCCAAAGTAGATCCTTCAGTAACATAGAGAGCACCCATTGAGGCCGCTTGTGAATTCAGGTCTGGAAGATTTTCGCAGATCTCAAACTCCAGGTCGTGCCCGGGATCAAGGTGGCGGATATCATCTATAATATTTTCTGCATATCTGCCACGCGATTGACCGCTGCTGAAATTGACAGCTATACGTTGCTGAAGCGGTTCGTAATAACCATACATACGTTCCAGCAACTGAACATAGTCTTCTATTCTGCGGATTTCTTTAATTTGTTTTACAAGTTTTTTTTCAAGTCCACGATGTTCCTGCAAAGTGCCTTGTTTCAGTTCTTCTGAAAACATGCGTTCACTAACTTTATAATGGTTCTAACAAATGGGAGTATATTGTAAAGATAAGGGTTGACCATTTATAATGGAGCCTACCCGCGTTTTAGGATATTTTATTAACTTTTCTTCAAATACAAATCGAATGTTCAGGACTGTTGCTTTGACAATTCTTGCCGCCAGCTTCATCTTAGCTGGACTTTCAAACCGCGTTCATGCTGCCGATGAACCTAAAACATTATCTATCGGAGCTACGGCTCCCGATTTTAGTTTACCTGGAGTAGATGGCAAAACGTACACGCTGGCATCTTTCAAACAGGCAAACATTCTGGTAATCATATTTACATGCAATCATTGCCCCACTTCACAGGCATACGAAGAGAGGATTATCAAACTTGTTGATGATTATAAGAACAAAGGTGTTTCGGTAGTGGCTATTTCTCCGAACAGCGATGAAGGGTTGAGCCTTTCAGAAATGGGATACACCGATGTAGGCGACAGTTTCGAAGACATGAAATACCGCGCGAAGGATAAGAATTTCAACTTTCCTTATCTGTACGACGGGGACACGCAGGAAGCTTCCCGCCTTTATGGCCCGGTTGCCACGCCGCATGTTTTTATTTTCGACAAACAAAGAAAACTCCGTTACCAGGGAAGGATTGACGACGTTGAAGATCCAAAGAAAACACCAAATGTTCACGATACCCGCAACGCTATCGATGCTTTACTTGCAAACAGAGAAATTCCTTCAGCAACAACCAAAGTATTTGGTTGCTCCACCAAATGGAAAGACAAAAACGAGTGGGTGAAGAAAAATGATGAAGACTGGGCAAAACAACCGGTGAATTTGGAAATGATTGACGAAAGCGGTATCAGAGAGCTGTTAAAGAATAAGAGCGATAAGTTGGTTATGATCAATATATGGGCAACCTGGTGCGGTCCCTGTGTGAGCGAATTCCCGGAATTCATTAAGATGAAAAGAATGTACAACGCCCGCGATTTTGAATTCATCAGCATCAGTGCAGACCAGCCTTCGAAAAAGGAAAAGGTGCACGAGTTCCTGAAAAAGAAACAGGCCGCGAATCCCAACTACCTGTTCAGTGGTGAAAACAAGTACAAACTGATAGAAGCTGTTGATCCCAACTGGCAGGGAGCTTTGCCGTATACGATTGTAGTAGAACCCGGTGGAAAAATCATTTATGCAAAACAAAGTACGATTGACCCTTTGCAGATGCGCAAGCTGATCGTTGAACATCCGCTTATCGGAAGGGTTTATTGATGCCGAATAATTATTTCCGCTTCAAACAATTTACTGTACTGCAGGAGCAATCGGCGATGAAAGTGTGCACCGACGCGAGCCTTTTCGGAGCGTGGATTGCCAGGAAACATCATGTTCACGGGTCGAATATTCTCGATATCGGGAGCGGAACCGGTTTATTGTCGCTGATGCTGGCCCAGAAATCAGCTGCACACATTGATGCCATTGATATTGATGAATCTGCTTCAGCAGAAACCAGGAAAAACTTCAATGCGAGTGCCTGGCAAAGCCGGCTGAATATAATCCAGGCGGCAATCCAGGATTATCGTCCCGGCAAACGTTACGATTTTATAATAAGCAATCCTCCTTTTTTTCGTGGCGATCTGCTCTCTCCTGATCAAAAACGTAATGTTGCACTCCATAGCGCGTCGTTGTCGATGGATGAATTATTTGCAGCCGTAAATGAGTTAATAGAAGCGAATGGTCATTTTGCCTTGCTGGTCTCAGCCCGGAGAGAAGAGGATGTGGAGCAGACTGCCTCCAAACACGAATTTGGTATCATGGAGAAGGTTTATGTTCGCCAGACACCTAAGCATGCGCCTTTCCGCATAATGTACTTATTCTATTGTGGGAGGAGATCAGTAAATGCAGAGCACAAGAGGTATAGTGGAGAACCAAAAGTGAATGAGATCGTGATAAGGATCTCATCTGGTAAGATGGAAGTATATTCGCCTGAGTTTACCGCATTGCTGAAAGATTATTATTTATACCTCTGAGAGAAAGAAAATTGAATAACAGGTACATTTGAAAAAATTGCTTGCATGAAGATAAATCTACTTTCCCTGCTAATTGTTGCGTTGCTCGTAGTATCGTGTGGTAATCCCACTTCAACAACGGGCTCAACTGAGAGCAACGACTCTCTTGCATCAGCAACACTTCCCGACACGCGCATTGTAATACTTGATCCGGAAGGGGCGACAATTATTGACTCTACGGAGAAAATCCGCAACCTGGCTGGAGGGTTTAAGTGGACAGAAGGACCCCTATACATTGCCGACGGCGATTACCTGATATTTTCAGATATCCCTAACAACCGCGTGATGAGATGGAAGGAAGGCGAAGGGCTTTCTACGTATCTGCAACCAGCAGGTTTTACCGGCCGCCAGGGAACAGGACCGGCTAACGAACCGGGATCAAACGGTTTAATCCTTGACAAGGAAGGCCGGCTCGTATTGTGCCAACATGGCGACCGCCGTATTGCGCGGATGAAAGCCCCGCTCAATCAACCTAAGCCAGAGTTTGAAACTATTGCAGATAAATACCAGGGTAAAAGGTTCAACAGCCCGAATGATGCTGTTTATCATCCTAACGGGAATCTGTATCTGACGGATCCTCCATATGGACTTGAAAAAGGAGAAGACGATCCGGCTAAAGAACTTGACATCCACGGAGTGTACCGCGTAACTCCCGATGGAAAAGTAGACCTGGTGACAAGTGAATTCAAGTGGCCGAATGGTATTGCAATTACACCTGATGGTAAGTTTTTGCTGGTTGCGCATTCTGATGGCAACAACATGGCATGGATGAAATACGAACTTGGTGCCGATGGATTGTCGAAGAACAAATCTGTATTTTATAAAGTGAGCGAAGCCGAAAAAGATAAACCCGGTGCGCCGGATGGCATGAAGATTAACAGCAGGGGGTACGTTATTTCCTCAGGTCCGGGAGGTGTCTGGATATTTAATCCCAACGGAAAACCTATTGCGCGTATCTACACCAACCAGGCTACTTCGAATACCGCACTATCTTCCGATGAAAAGACTTTATACATGACGTGCGATGATTTTCTGTACAGCGTTAAATTGAAGTGATCAGTTAAGAACGTTGCCATCAACAACCGTTACTTTGATAAAGTCGGTGCTCCATTCTGCGCGGTCATCTACTACTCGTAGTTCAAATGTGTAAACACCAGGATACGTGAGGCCTTCGATGTATGGAGTTGCAGTAACTTCTCCATTGATGATGCCGTGCGCCGGACCCGAAATCTTTTGCCACACATAGCGAACGATTTTACCGTCAGGATCTTTCGAAGCTTTTGCGCTCAACATAACCGTTCCATGGGCAGAAGAGATGGTGGTGTCTGCGCCAGCAATTGCGATGGGTTTCCTGTTTGGCTTCAAAGTGCGATTTTGCGCCAGCATCCACTCGTATATATTCGGATTATAGTAATTGTATGCCGTATCGTATGCTCTCGAAACCCACACATAATGGCCGCCATTCAGGTACATCACCAGATTTGGTTGAATTTCGGCACCACAATTATTAATACTATGAATGGCGTTGATGGTGCAATAAGGGCTTGCTTTGGTGTCGTTCATAGCGTGGATGGCCAGCACCGGTAGTTTAGCATTGGCAATATTGCATCCGTTGGTCATAAAACACGGTGATACGACAGGAATAAGACCTGCAAGTTGTTTGGCATTACTTAGCGAAGAGGAGGCATAAACCCATGTACCGCCTCCGCCAAGGCTTAGACCGGTGAGGAATATGCGGTTTGTATCGATGTTAAGATTTTCCTTCGCGAACTTAATCATCGCATCAACATAATAATTTTCCCATGTGCCGTAGCGTGAGTACAGTTGCGGACACAAAACCACGAAGCCCTCTTTTTTGCCATTCCAGGTGAATTGCATGGTGTGGCCGAGGTTCAGGTATTTGGGAATACCACAGCAGTCAATCTTTTTTAAATCTTCGGGTGAACCGGTACCTTTTTCGCCTATACCGTGCAGAAAGACGATAAGCGGCGACTTTTTACTTCCGCTTTTATCATAGTCTGGTGGCAAATACTGGTAAAACCCGATCTTGCCGCGCGGACCGTCAATCATTTTAGCCGTTTTCTGGCCAAAGAGAAGGGTAGGAATCAGTAGAATGAGAAAAGCTGCAATTCTCTGCATGAATCAAGGGTTCTGGCACCCGAAAATAGAACAATAGCGGTGATTTTGCTAGCTCCTGCGTTTCCTTGCCGTTGATTTCTTTGCAGTTCTGCCGCGTTTAGCCGACGATTTCTTAGCAGTCGATCTCTTTTTTGGCGCCGACTTTCTTGCCGAAGATCTCTTTTTAGGTGCTGATTTGCGTGCAGTGCTGGTGCTGCGTTTACGTGAAGTAGACTTTTTAGCCGTTCTCCTGGTGGTTGAAGCGCGTTTGCTTGCTCCTTTTTTGGCGGTTCCTTTTTTGGCGGCTGATTTCCTGGCTCCTTTTCGGGCACCTTTCTTCGTGGGAACTTTGGCGCCGGATTCACGTGCCTCTGAAAGGCCTATAGCAATTGCCTGTTTCGGATTCTTAACGGTTCTTCCGCTGCGACCCGATTTCAATTTGCCGCGTTTCATTTCGTGCATAGCACGCTCAACTTTTTGTTGCGACTTTCTTGAATACTTTGCCATAATTGGAGATTTTGATAACAGATTAAAAAATTCGGGCCATGCAGAAGGTGGCAAACGGCAGATGGCAGACGGCAGACGTGAAAAGTGAGAAGTGAGAAGATTTTGGCGGTGCCAGAAGTGAGCGGTGAGCGCTGAAAGGTGAGCGGTGAAAGGTGAGC
>JAFAGE010000315.1 GCA_023423015.1 Bacteroidota bacterium | reverse complement strand
GGTTTATACTGGCCATAACATCAATTTAGTCCCGTTCCTGCCGGGAGTTTAAAAGACTATTTGAATTTTTGTTGATTTTATCGATTCAAAGGGAAACTCATGGGTGATGGTCTCCTTCTTTTTGTTTTTGCCCCGGGTTTCTTCTACCACGATACCGTCTTCACGCACCTCCTTCAGCACGCCATCGGTTTTTATCCCGTCTTTCAGCAGCACTTCCACCTTCCGGCCCACGTTTTTACGGTACTGGCGGAATAGTTTAAGCGGTTCATCAAGGCCGGGCGACGACACTTCCAGCGAAAAATCATCGGCCGGAAACATCCCTGAGGTTTCCAGCTTCTTGTAGAGCTGTCGATTGTAGTAGATGCACTTTTCTATGGAAATACCATTGTCGCCGTCGAGGAACACCTTCACATTATTCGTGGGCTTGATCTTCACCTCCACCAGGAAATATTGCGAATCCTCTGCCAGCAACCCTTCTACCAACTGCTCAATTGCCTGAACCTGATTCTCGATTATCATGGGAAAATAAAGAAGGGAACGATTTCGTTCCCTTCTGTTCTGTTCTTTTTGCCAATGCAAAGGTAAGGTAAATCAGCTATTGCTTCCAAACAAAAATCGGTTTCGTAGGCCGTTAACAATTTCTTATTCTGCAATGGCTTAACTTTATTCGATGCTACAATTCATCTTCTGGTCGATAGTTTTTTACCTGCTGTTCAGGTTCATTTTCAACTTCGTAGTACCAATGGTGCGCGTAGGCCGCCAGATGCGCCGACAGATGAAACAATTCAACGAAAATATCCGCAACCAGCAGGAGGCAAATGCCAGCTTCACCCAATCTAACGCCGGCCAGCAACCCAGGAACGACCGGCCGAAAGCAAATTCGGAAGATTATATTGAATTTGAGGAAATCAAGTGATATTAGTGAGCGGTGAGAAGTGAAAGGTGAAAGGTCATAAATTCGATCTTTCCTTTTACCTTTTACTATTGCCATTCACCACCTTTCACCGCTCACCTTTCACCGCTCACTTTAACAACACCGGCTCCACAGCCTTCTTCCATATCTCATACCCCTTGCGGTTCATGTGCAGATCGTCGGATACGAAAAGGTCCTTACGTGGGTTGCCCGATGCGTCGAGCATCAGCGAAAACACATCAACGTATGCTGTATTCGGCTGCTTTGCGAGAAATTCCTTAATCAACTTGTTCGATTCTTCCATCACCGGCCTGAATTGCACACGACTTGGGCTGGGCTTCATCGAAATGTAAACGATATGCGTGTTTGGTAAAGACTCGCGAATCTTTTTGAAGAGACGTTTAAATCGCCAGATCATATCTGCAGCTTTCACCTTTCCGCCAGCAACATCGTTCTCGCCGGAATAAATTACAATCTGCTTTGGTGCGTATGGAATGATAATATCATCCGCATACATAATTGCGTGGTCAATGCCCGACCCTCCAAATCCGCGGTTGATCACCGGGTAATCTTTAAAGTCTTCCTCGAGATTGTTCCATAAACGGATGGAAGAGCTGCCAACAAACAATATCCCATTTTTCGGTGGAGCACCCGATTTGTCGGATTCTTTATAGGCAATAATTTCTTTCTCGAACGGACGCGATTGCGCACATGAAATAATTACTGTTGAAACCGTAATCAATAAAAGAAATAAATACTTCATCAGTTATTTGTTGAATTATAGTTGAACATTCCCGTACTTAAAGCCAAGCTTATCCAGCCCTCTTTTTACATCTTCGTTAGCCATAAACAGTTTCCACAACAGGCCCGAACGATAGTTTTCGATCATAACAATTATCGGGCCCTGATCTATTGCAAGATAAGAATCTGCATACCAGTCTTTACTTTCATTAAACGCATCTACAAATCCGTATTCGCCCCATATCCTATCGCCAAGGTTTTCATAAAAATGACGCAATGCCTGCATCGAATACTCCGGTGTATACGGGAAAGACGACAAGGCAGCTGAAGGTGTTATCACACCCAGGTCGTTTGAGGGAGAATGTGCATTATAACCCTCGTGGTTGTCGCTCGCCGTCAATCCCCATGAATTTTCACTGTAGCCTTTAAACTTATTCGGGTTACGGATGCAATGCTCGCGGTTGATCAGCACGTGATTCCTGTTTTGTTCCCAATAGTCGGCATAGCGGTCTTTCAGGTTGCGCGGATCCAGTCCTAAAAATGAATAGTGGCTGAAAAACAATGGTCCTCCATAATCGGGACCGAGTGGCAGCCTGATGCCATAATACTCCTTGCCATTTTTGAAATCGCGGCTATTTGTCCAGCCCTCGTGGTATACGTCGGGAGATATCGCATATTTCGGTGAAGAGGCCGCCAGCACATAAGTAATCAGGCATTCGTTCCAGCCATTTATTTTATGATTCATTTTCCATCCCTGGTTAGGACTCCAATGCCAGTAAAGGGTTTTTGAACCATCACGTGTGAACCAACTCCACTCCGCATCGTTCCAAAGTGAATTTATCCTGTTGCGTAGTTCCCGCTCTTCGGCGTTGTCGTTTGAAAAATATTCCTTCACCGCAAGCAATCCTGCAAATAAAAATGAGCTCTCCACCAGGTCCGCACCGTCGTCGTTCCTGCTGAATGGAACTGTTTTGCCGGTAGCACCATTCAGCCAGTGCGGAAATATTCCGTGGTAATGATCGCTTTTCTCGAGGAAGCGCAGAATCTTCAGCAATCGTGCCACTGCAGAATCGCGCTTTATCCATTCTCTTTCTGCAGCCACAACTATGGCCATCACACCAAAGCCACTGCCACCAGTAGTTACAATATCCGGCCTTTGCTTATCATTACTTCTCTCCATTGCCAGGCCACTAACCGGGTGCGCAAAATCCCAGAAGTATTTAAACGTCTGGCGCTGCACCAGGTCGAGCAGAGCACTGTCGCTCAAACCTTTTTCAATTCCTGAGGAAGTAGTTTTTACATCCTCCTCTTCGCGTTGGTTGCCGCATGAGCCTGCCGCAAATACAAACAACACCAGGAGCGCGGGTACATAGATCTGTTTCATCACTAAACATTATAAATGTGGACTCGAAAATCCGAGCGTTGTCATGCCCGTTTTCACTTCGGGACAACTCATAAACAAATCCCACAACAAGCCGCTGCGGTAATTTTCTATCATCACTATGATCGGGCCCTGGTCAATCGCTAAATATGAATTTGCGAACCAGGGAACATTCAGGTTAAATGCATCTACAAAACCATAGTCCTTCCAGATCTTGTCTCCAAGTTTGTAGTAGAAAAATTTCAGTGCTTCCATCGACTGGTCAGGTGTATATGGGAAAGACGACAGTGCCGCAGTTGGCGTTATCACGCCAAGGTCGTTGCCGGGCGCATGAGCCGAATATCCATTGTTGTTGTCGCTCGCAGTCAACCCCCAAACAGAACTGCTGTATCCGGCATTACCCAGTGGATTGTCTACGCAATATTGATAATTGATTCTCGCATGTGCCACATTCTGCGACCAGTAATTGGCATATGCATCCTGCAGATCGTTCGGATTGATGCCGAGAAATGAATAATGAGAAAAGAACAATGGCCCCCCGAAAGCCGGACCCAATGGCAACTGTATGCCGTAGTATACACCACCATTTGCCATAGCACCATTTTGCGCCCAACCGTTATCGTAAACCGACTTCGGAATTCCATGTGTGTTTGAAGATGCTGCAAGCACATATGTGACCAAACATTCGTTCCATCCCCGGATGGGATGATTCATCTCCCAATTAAAGTCAGGACTCCAATGCCAGTACAGCACATCCTGACCTCCATTACGAAACCAATCCCATTCAACATTATTCCAAAGTGTATTGATATCGTTTCGCAGCGTTGCTTCTGCACCCTCTCCATCAAAATATTGTCGCGCGGTTAATAATCCCTGCATGAGAAATGATGTTTCCACCAGGTCGGCGCCATTATCTTTTTCGCTGAATGGCATCGCCTTGCCTGATGCACCACTTAACCAGTGTGGAAATGCTCCGTGAAAAGTTTCAGCATCGTTCAGCAGAAACGATACAATCTTCTGCATGCGCTGCAATCCTTCGGCACGTGTTATAAAATTGCGGTGGATAGCTGCAATCATCGCCATAATGCCGAACCCGCTTCCTCCCGATGTCACGATATCTCCCGAAGTATTTCGCTCCCGCGCAAGTCCGCTCACAGGATGAGCAAAATCCCAGAAATACTTAAACGTTTGCTGCTGCACGAGTGTGAGTAATTCTTCGTCGCTGATGCGCGTGAATTTGTCGGTAGAATCCATGCCCGTTGCGAGTGTAACAGTTACAGCCGATTCGAGCGTTGCTCCTTTTTCAGACTTCAGCGATTTAGAGACGGAAACTGAGTAGGTCGAAAATCCTGCGAGATCTTCAGCAGGTTCTATTATCAACAGGGTGTTATTATTCTGAAGTGAAGTGTTAAATGCAACATTGCCGTTTGCCGACGAAAATGCAACTGCGCTGCTTATGCTGCTATTGTCGAGCGCATCCGAAAAAGTAATGTTGACAACCGGTTTCACATTAAGCGAAGAATAACTAAATCCATTGCTCACGCCATTTACGTTAAGTGTAACAAACCGCAACGATGATGGCGTTCCCCCATCATCTCCGTCTTTTTTATTACACTGCACGTCCGCAATTACAATCAAAAGCAGCACTGCCCAGAAACACCATCTGTTTGTCTTCATTTTTCCCGGTTGAATTGCGGTTTATCTTTTTAATACTCGTAAACTATCATTGTTAATGCCTAGCACAAACTGCCCGTCGTTAAGAGGTACTACGTCGCGAACCTGGCCTTTGATATCCGGCAACAACGATGGATCAGTAACGGTTACAGAATCGCCATGTGCAGTGAATACAGCCAAAGCCTGCGCGTCGTATTTTCCTTCATAGGGAATCACGTCGAAGAAGTTTCCTACAGCCATAAACGAGTTATCAGAAACCTTCGCAAATCCAAAAACAGGTGCCAGCTGCATGCCGGCAGGCAGGTTTTTCATCGTGAAATTTCCCTGGCCGTCATTGTAGGCCACTACTGAACCAAGTTGTTCGGCCACGAGGGGTTTTATCGTGTCGATCCAACCATAAAACACATCCTTCATCACCACACCAGCGTACTCCGCATATTTCAGGTAATGTTTTTTAAGTAGAGGCAATGGCCGTTCCACTTCATCTTTGGCAAGGAAGGGATATTCTTTGCCACCGATTGTGTATGAGAGTAATTGGTCTACCTGGCCATTTTTATCAAAGTCAGAAACGTACAAACGAATCGGTCCGTCTTTACCGCTCCAGAACTTGTTGTTCCATCCCCAATTCCCGGCAAGTATATCGGGATTACCATCGTTGTTCACATCATCCAGGTAAACCGATTGCCAAAGACCCGATGAATTGGGAATCTCCTTCTTCGAAAACTTTCCTTTGTTGTTTAAAAAGATGGTGAGCGGCATCCATTCACCGGCAACTATCAGGTCTGGCGATCCGTTTTTATCTACATCAACAAACGATGCGGATGTTATCATGCCGATATTTTCAAGCGCTATGACATCCTTTCCCGCAAGGCTGAAATTTGCTTTGCCATCATTAATCAGCAGATACGACGTTTGTGGAACGCCAAATGCTCTTGCATCAGCGAGTGTGCCTACAAACAAATCCATATCGCCATCGCCTTCAACATCGGCAGCAACTACTGTTGATTTATTCGAGAATAATTTTGGAATGGTGGCTGATTCAACAAATTTCCCTTTCCCGTCGTTCAGGTACAAACGATCGATCAGCAGGTTATTAGTACCGCTGTGTTCATATCCTCCGCTTGCCACATATAAATCAACCTTGCCATCACCATTAGCGTCGAAAAATACCGCCGCTGCGTCTTCCGCAGCTGAGGCAGCCGCAAACACTGCTGTATCAGGCGTGCTGAACTTTCCACCGGCACGTTGAATAAATAATGCTCCTGTTTGATTCTTTGCACCACATACAAACACATCTTCCAGGCCATCGCCATTCACATCTGCAACGGCCAGCTTAGGTCCGCGTGTTGATTGCTGATGCGGAATAAGATACTGCCTGTTGAAATCGTCGAAATTATTTTCCTTGTGTTTCCAGTTGAGCGAAGCCTGTTGCGTGAGCATAGGATCAGGTGCAGGAAACATTTCAGCATGTTGAAATTTTCCGGAAGCATTTGCCTGGTCGAGCACTAAGGTCTCGTTTATTTTTACATTCTTCACCACCTGGTAACGTTGGTCGGGCCACACCACAAGTACGCTGTCGACAGAACTCCCTGATCCTAACCCAAAATGCAAACGTGTGTCTACCGAACTCTGGAATCCTCGAGTTTGCATCAACTGCTGGTATTGTTTTCCTTGTTTGGAAAACACATACACTTTTGCTCCGGTACCTTTGGTGTTTGCACCTTCACCTTTAAATGAAACCATCAGCCAGTTGTTGACCGGACCGTTATTTTTCAACACCACGGCTTTGTTTTCAAGTGCACTGATCACCAGGTCGAGTCTGCCATCGTTATCGAGATCTACATATGCTGCACCGTTGTAATATCCTTTCATATCCCCTGTGCCCCATTCACTACTCACGTCCTTAAATTCGAGAACACCGTCGCCTTTAAACAGGAAGGGTTTTGAACTTCCGTCAGGCATTTGGTCCAAAGCATCGTTGTCGTATTTATCGGTTTTGTTCGCGCCTTTTTTTACATAGAGATCAGAAACAAAACGAATGTAATCCAGGTCTACAGGGCGTTTTACAATCCCGCTCGAAATAAAAAGATCCTTATTCCCGTCGTTGTCGAAGTCGGCAAACAGCGGTGCCCAGCTCCAGTCGGTGGCGCTGACGCCCGAGATCAAAGCGGTTTCGCTGAAATATTTTCCATCGCCATTGTTGCGGTGCAAACAGTTTCGCGAGCACTGGTACTGAAAACCGTTTTGCTCGAGTTTGAATTTGTATATGTCTGCATTCTCATCACTGCCGTAGGTTTTCAGAACCTTTTCATCAGGTGGAAGCATGTCAACCGTGATGATATCTATCTGCCCGTCGTTGTTGTAATCTGCCGCATCGTTACCCATGCTGAAGCGGCTGTAATGGCCGAAATGTTTCGCACCGCTTTCGCGGAACGTGCCATCGCCATTGTTGAGGTAGTAATAATCATTTTCGTGAAAGTCGTTGCCCACATACACGTCTTCCCAACCATCGTTATTGAAATCGGCCACGGCAAGGCCAAGTCCATAACCGAGGTTACTCTGGTAAATACCCACCTGCGATGAAATATCAGAAAACTTTGCCGTTCCTTTTTGCCCGTTGCTGATCAGCTCATTCCGGTAAAACCGGTCGCCTGTCTTTTCATCCGGCCTTCTACGGAAGCTTGTGTCAACAATATTCTGGTGTGGCTTCTGCGATTGGTTCAGGAGAAAACAATCAAGGTCGCCATCGTGATCATAATCGAAAAATGCAGCCTGTGTTGAATAACCTACAAAGTTCAGCCCGTACTCTGCCGATCGTTCAGAGAATGTGTTGTTCCCGTTGTTGATGTAAAGTTCATTGTGGCCTTCCAATCCATACGCGCTGCTGATGGTAGACACATAAATATCCAGGTAGCCATCGCCGTTTACATCGGCCATGGTGCTTCCTGTGCACCAATCCGACAAACCAGCCACTCCGGCTTTCTCCGTAATGTCTTCAAACTCGAAATTCCCTTTGTTGAGGTAAAGCTTGTTCTTCGAGGTGTTGCTTGCCGTGAAATACAGATCAGGTAAGCCATCGTTGTTGATGTCGCCCGCTGAAACACCACCGCCGTTGTAGTAGTAGAGATAATAGAGTATGTTGAACAGCTTTCTATCGGGCAACTTGTTTTCGAACGAAATGTTCGTGGCCGACGAATCAAGCCGCTTAAACATGGTTTCTTTATTGTTACACGAAAAAGCAGTGGCTATAAAAATGAAGCACAATAATGGCAGGCAAAACGATGCAGTTCCTTTCAATGTAATAGAGTGGTTTTTTGCAGGTGTTAAAGATACGTTTTCCCCTGCGGCGCGGCTTCTTGGCAGGCATGGAATTTAGAATTAGCTTGCATTTTAATCCTGCTTCTTTCGTTTTTGTGAAATTATTTACAAATTATAAACGCTCCACTTCTATTCTTGCCGTACTGCTTACGACAACATGGTTTCTGTCGCAGTGTGTAGACCGGCAGCCATTGGAAACTCCAGACGTTCCGGAACCGAAAGCAGCAGTTAAAACATTTGCGGGTTCAGAGAGCTGCTCAGGATGCCACAAATCCATTTATGACGATCACCTGCGCACGGCTCATTTTCTCACCTCGCAACCCGGCGAAGAACAATTTATCAGGGGAAGCTTTGAACAAGGCAGGAATGTTTTTGGCTTTGGACCCAACACGGCTGTTGTGATGGAGAAAAGAGATGATGGTTTTTACCAGGTAGAGTACAGCGGCAATGAAATGAAACGTGCAGAGAAGATGGATATAGTAGTGGGATCAGGTACCATGGGTCAGAGTTCGCTTTACTGGCGCGACCATTACCTGTTCCAGATGCCGATTACCTATTTCAGCGATGCAAAGCAATGGTCGAACAGTCCGGGTTTTCCGAACCGCGTAGTATTTAATCGAGTGATAACCTCACGCTGCCTCGAATGCCACACTACAAATGCAGAAGTGATTTCCGAACCAGGTAAAGAACCGGAAAAGTTCAACCGTAACAGTATTGTGTATGGTGTTGATTGCGAAAAATGCCATGGACCTGCTGTTGATCACGTGAAGTTTCACAGCGAAAATCCAAAAGACCCTGTAGCAAAGCACATCATCAACCCGGCAACGTTTTCGCGTCAGCAAAAACTCGACCTCTGCGCACTTTGCCATGGTGGGCGACTTCAAAAAACACAACCTTCATTTTCTTTTACGGCGGGCGATGCTTTGAGCGATTATTTTAGAATAGATACCACAGTACCTGATCCCCGTGCAGTAGACGTGCATGGCAATCAATATGCGCTGATGCGTGCCAGTAAATGTTTCAAAGCCAGCGATGTGCTCACTTGTAATACCTGCCACGACGTACACAAAAACGAAAAAGGGAAAACTGCCTTATTCTCGCAACGTTGTATCAGTTGCCACGGCGACCAGCACGAAACCATCTGCCCCAAAACAAAAGAGCTGGGCAAAAACATCGCAAACAATTGTATCGATTGCCACATGCCTTTAAACACATCCCGTGCGGTTGCAGTCTTTTTACCCGGCTCACAAACACCCACTGCTGCGAAGATTCGTTCACATTTAGTTGCAGTATATCCGGAAGAAAGCGCCAGGTTAATGCAGGAGATGATCCGTGGGGCTAAGGGGAAAGGACGGCAATCGCCAAACGACAAACGGCAATGATAATCGAGAACGGAGAATGGGAAGCGGAGAACGCAAACTATGTACATAAAAAAAGCCGGCATTTCTGCCGGCTTGTATAGTATGACTTTCATTTTCACTTTCCATCTGCCATCTCACAGTTACTGGTTGTTCGCTACCAGGTCAGCAATCTCCGAAGCAGACATCGCCACATTGTACAGCCTCAGGTTGTCAATTGCTCCGTTGAACGATTTTGCCCAACCTTCGGGACCGTGGTTGGTGAGTGTTGGATTTGTCTGGAATTGATAAGTACCCACAACCATCCCGTTGAAGTCATTGAACTTGATCTTACCGTATTCACCACCTCCAAGCACTTTATCAGCGATCACTGCGGTTCCATCGGAGTAAACGTTCAGTGTGGATGTTGCAGAGTTGTATACAACGGCAATGTGAGTCCACTTGTTTAGTGCGCCCGGAATTTTCACTTCATTCCACTCTTCACCATTTCCGCTTGCTACGCCGGCATTAAACATATGAACTTTCAGGAATGCTTCTGAGCCATTGTCGTTGTTCTCGAGGAAGAGATCCAGGTTTCCCCAGAATTCATTCTTATGTGAAATTGAAAACAAACCTTGCGCTCCGTCTTTCACGGGCCCAACACCATTCATCCAGAAAGCGAGTGTGAAGTCGCCCAGGTTTGCAAGTGTGTCTTTCGGATAGGCTTTGAACCCGTTGGGATATTCTACCACATCGCTAAGTGCACTGTATAGGATATACCCGTCGGCGCCAAATTGCGCAGCCTGGCCACTTACGCCGGTAACATATGTGACATTAGTTTCGGCGGGCGTAATTTTATTTTCACCGGCATCGGCCGCAGATCCGTCAAAGCTGAGATACGTTTTTAACGATTCGTACGGCGGTGGTGGCGGATCTTCAGGATAGGTTCCGAGTTCAGGCCTGTCCATCTTTTGGCAACCAGCCAGCACCAGCACCAAAGCCGACGACAAAAGAATGTGTTTTGCTTTAATATTTTTTATGTTCATGATGAACCTAGTTTAGTTTTTTATAGATAGCAGCTGGCATGTGCTGCCAGCTGCCAGCTTATTTTACCATTCAGGATTTTGCTTCAGCACTCCACCCGACAGATCAATTGCTTTCTGCGGAATGGGATAATATCTCGCTCTATTGGTGTAACCCAAAGGCCCGAGTTCTGCCACAGCATCGCCCCAACGTACCAGGTCGTAGAAACGATGGCCTTCCATCGCAAACTCCCAGCGACGTTCATCCTTAATAGCCTGGCGCATCTGTGCCTGGTTTGCAAATGCAATTTTTGGAACAATCGTACGGCCTTCACCCAGGTTTCCACTTGCGCGGTTCCTGATCAGTTCAAGGTTTGCCTCTGCCGTTGCTCCATCGCCCGCTTCGTTGGCTGCTTCAGCCAGCATCAGGATTACATCTGCATAACGAATGATGCGGTGGTTGATCCAGTACGCACCACCATTGGCATTGACGAAGCCGGTGAACTGACGCATTTCGGGTGAGTTTCCGGTGTATACTTTTTTGTTCCAGAATCTTTGTGCCAAACCGCCTGTACCGTCGGGATTGGTGTAAGGAGGCAATGTAGCGCCATGACCACCCAATGCGGGTCCGCCATCAAACTCGCCTGAATAAAGAATGGTTTTTCTTTTCCTCGGGTCATCATTTGGCCACTCAGCTTCCAGTTTTGCAGATGGAACGTTCCATCCCCATCCC
>JAFAGE010000277.1 GCA_023423015.1 Bacteroidota bacterium | reverse complement strand
GTGTAACGTTACCCCTTGTAAGCATGGGTGGAAGTTCATTCCTGTTTACTTGCCTGGCCATCGGGATTATCCTGAGCGTGGCGCGAAACGTGGAGCAGGAAGCATTAACAATAAAAAATGATAGCGGCAGGTGAGCATGGCAAAGAAGATCATTATAGCAGGAGGTGGAACCGGTGGACATATTTTCCCGGCAGTAGCGATTGCTAATGCACTGCGGAGAGAGGATCCTTCACTTTCCGTGTTGTTTGTGGGAGCGAAGGGTAAAATGGAGATGGAGAAAGTGCCGCAGGCAGGATATGAAATCCGGGGACTGGACATTGCCGGATTCAACAGGAGCTCTTTGATCAAAAATTTCACGTTGCCCTTTAAGATCATGAAGAGTTTTGTCCAGGTAAGTGAAATCATGAAAAGTTTCCGACCCGATGCAGTAGTTGGTGTTGGTGGTTATTCTACTTACCCGGTGCTTCGTTATGCACAAAGCAGGGGCATACCAACATTTATCCACGAATCAAATTCATTCGCCGGAAAGTCGAATATTCTTCTTGGCAGGAAGGCAACGAAAATTTTTGTTTCCGGTGATGGTATGGAATCGTTCTTTCCGAAAGACAGAATCGTCATCACCGGAAACCCGATACGGCAATCGATTGCAGACCTGAACATTTCACGCGCTGATGGCGTCCGGCACTTCAGGCTCGATCCATCGCGCAAAACCGTGTTTGTTACAGGTGGCAGTCTCGGCGGTAAGAATATAAACGAAGCAATCGCTGCTTCGATCGACGAGTTTGCAGTTCACGACCTGCAACTGATCTGGCAGGCGGGAAAGGCGTTTGCGGAGACTGCAAAAGTAGCTGCAGATAAAAGAAAGAATGTGTGGACAAGCGACTTCATCTCGCAGATGGAATATGCGTTCGCGGCAGCTGATGTCGTAGTGTCGCGTTCGGGCGCGATGGCGGTTGCGGAACTGTGTGTGGTGAGAAAACCCGTCATTTTTGTTCCGTTCCCTTTCGCGGCGGAAGATCATCAAACGGTAAATGCAAAAAGGCTGGTAGACAAAAACGCGGCATTAATGATCACGGATGAGGAAGTAAGATCGAAGCTGATGCCGACAATTGTGGAGCTGAGTGGGGATGTGGCAAAACAAAACGAATTAAAGACAAACATTGGCAAGCTCGCGGTGAAGAATGCCGACGAGATCATCGCCAGAGAAATATTGACAACGATTGCATGATCAACCTCGATAACATACAAAGGATCTACTTCATCGGTATTGGGGGCATCGGCATGAGCGCACTTGCGAGGTACTTTTCGTTCCGCGGTAAAAAAGTAAGCGGGTACGATCGCACTGAAACAACGCTCACCCGCCAACTGGTTGAGGAAGGAATAGAAGTGATCTATAAAGATGAGGTTGATCTGGCGCCAAAGGATGCAGACCTTGTAGTATACACTCCTGCCATTCCGAAAGATCATTCACAATGGACCTACTACAGGGATGAGGGATATACGCTGGCGAAAAGGAGTGAAGTGCTTGGGGCGATAACGGAGAAATCGTTTAACATCTGTGTGGCAGGCACACATGGAAAGACTACCATCAGCACGATGGTGGCGCATGTGCTCAGGCATACAGGCTATGGATGTAACGCATTTCTCGGTGGAATTGCTGCGAATTACAACAGCAATTTCTGGAGCAGCGAACGTGACGTGTGTGTGGTGGAAGCCGATGAATACGACAGAAGTTTTCTTCGCCTTTCTCCCGACATCGCTGTGATTTCGGCAACAGATGCTGACCATCTCGACATCTATGGAACAGCAGAGGAAGTTCAGAATGCGTTTGTTGAATTTTCCGCCAGGATCAAGCAGAATGGTACCCTGATAGCAAAAAAAGGTCTTCCTGTAAACGACAGGCTTCAGGGTTCAAAGCAGATCAGGTATAGTTTATCCGATCCCGGTGCCGATGTACATGCGGCAAATATTCGGTTAGTGAACGGCTACTACCTGTTTGATGTTAAAGTGGGCGACGAAAATATTACGGAAGTGGCTTTGAATATGGGAGGTCTGCATAACGTGGAAAATGCCAGCGTAGCCATCGCCATAGCGAGGCTGCTGAATATAGAAACAGAAGCTGTGAAGAACGCTGTTGAAGATTTCAAAGGAGTGAAGAGGCGGTTTGAATACATCGTTAAGAAAAAACACCTGGTGTATGTGGACGATTATGCACATCATCCCGAGGAGCTTGCTTCCATGATCAGGAGTGCGAAAAACCTTTTCCCTGATTTGCGGTGTGTGGTGCTGTTTCAACCCCACCTTTTTACACGCACACGTGACCTGGCAGAAGGATTTGCGGAAAGCCTTGATATCGCAGATGAGGTGGTGTTATTGCCCATATATCCGGCGAGAGAACTGCCAATAGAAGGCGTGAATTCAGGTAGCATATCGAAGCTGATGAAAAAAGCAGCGGTTAAACTGCTGGACAAAAACGAGGCATTGCAATTTGTTTCGGAACGAACGAACAAAGGTGACAAGCTGTTGCTGATAACAGCTGGTGCCGGAGACATTGATACATTGGTTGATTCAATAAAACAAAAGTTAATCGCATCCACATGAGCATCGCAAGCAACATACGGAAAATGCTCGTAGTAGGAGTGTGGCTAATAATCGCCGCAGGCATTATCGTGCTACTCATTGCTGCTGTGAATTCGCGCAGCGAGCAGGTGTGTCGCGGATATGAAATCAGGGTGGGCACGGATGAGAAAGCCACAATGTTCATCAACCGCGACCACATCGTGGATGTAATTACAAACAATCGTAAGACATCGCTGAAGAACCAGGAGATCAACACGATTGATCTTGACAAAATAGAATCGCGCCTGAAACGCGAACCATGGATAAAAGATGCTGAACTGTTTTTCGATAATAAGGGCATCCTGAAGGTAAATGTACGTGAGCGTAGCCCTGTGGCAAGGGTGTTTACAACAACAGGAGAAAGTTTTTACATCGACAGCAGCTGCAGGAAACTGCCGGTGTCGAACAAAGCATCTGCAAGGCTGCCTGTATTTACAGGATATCCTTTCAGTGCAAAGAAGGCTGGAAAGAGTGAGCGCAGATTGCTGAATGATATCAGGGAGCTCAGCATTCGCCTTGAAGAGAACGCATTCTGGATGGCACAGGTTTCGCAGGTAGACATCACTCCTTCCCGTCAATTTGAAATTATCCCAACTGTAGGCAACCACATCATCGAATTCGGTGATGCAAAAAATGCAGACGAAAAATTTCGCAGGCTTTTAATTTTTTATCAGCAGGTACTATCAAAAGCAGGTATGGAGAAGTATGAACGCGTGAAAGTGCAATACAACAACCAGGTGATTGGTGTAAAAAAAGGCAACAACTAAAAACGGCATATCAAAATGAACACTGAACAACCCATTATCGTAGGCCTCGATATCGGCACCACAAAAATTGCCGCTATTGCCGGGCGAAAGAACGAATACGGAAAACTCGAGATCATCGGGTTCGGCCGCGCCAACTCGAATGGCGTAAAACATGGCCAGGTTTTGAACATTGATGAAACCATCAAAGCCATTCGCATGGCTCTTGACAATTGCTATGCTTCCAATCCGAACCTCGAAATCAGTGAAGTTTACGTAGGTATCGCAGGTCATCATATTAAAAGTTTGCAAACACGCGGTGACATAGTTCGTCACCAGAATGAAGAGGAAATTTCGCAAAAGGAAATTGACCAGCTGATAGCAGATCAGTATAAAACCTACATACCTGCAGGCGACCAGATCATCGATGTGATACCGCAGGAATTTACCGTGGATAATTTTCAGAATATTCCGAACCCGATTGGATATGGTGGCGTGAAAGTTGGTGCAAACTTTCACATCATTACCGGCGATAAGAACGCTATCCGTAACATCAACCGGGCTGTTGAAAAAAGCGGATTGCGTACAAAGGACCTGGTTTTGCAACCACTGGCTTCATCCGCCGCTGTAATGGGGCAGGAAGATCTTGAAGCAGGTGTGGCCATAGTAGACATAGGTGGTGGAACTACTGATCTCGCAGTATTCTATGAAGGTATACTCAAGCATACAGTAGTAATTCCTTTTGGTGGAGAGAACATAACCAACGACATCAAAACCGGTTTAGGTGTTTTGAAAACGCAGGCCGAGCAGATGAAGGTTCAGTTTGGTTCTGCGTTGTCGAATGAGGCACGCGCCAATGCAGTGATTACCATTCCCGGATTACGCGGGATGCCGCCAAAAGAAATCAGCGTCAAGAACCTTGCGAATATCATCCAGGCGCGGATGAGTGAGATCATGGATTTTGTAACATTCCATCTCAAGCAGGTTGGACTCGACAACAAAATGTTGAATGGTGGTATTGTATTAACCGGTGGCGGTGCTCAATTGAAACACCTGATTCAGCTGACAGAATATACAACGGGATTGAATGCGCGCATTGGTTATCCAAACGAGCATCTTGCTCCGGGTCATATTGAAGAGCTTGCAAAGCCAACGTATTCAACTTGTATAGGTCTTATTCTGAAAGGCTATAGTGATTACGAGCATAACAGAAAACAATTTGAAACAAAACATATCAAAGTAGAAGTTCCTGAAGCATTAAGAAGACAGGAACCCCAGGAAGAAGTACTGGTGGAGGAACATACAGGTGAACAAAAAGTGAAAAACAGAAAAGGATTAAAAGATTTCTGGGGCAAGTTCAAAGTAACTTTGATAGATCTGTTCAAGGAAGAAGAAGATCAGGCTCTATAATCCCCACCCGGTGAAATGTTTCGTCACACACTAACCTAACAATAAATTCTATCATGATCCATTTTGATCTACCTAAAGAAAAGTCATCCATCATCAAAGTGGTGGGTGTGGGGGGCGGCGGCAGCAATGCTGTTAACCACATGTTCAGCCAGAATATAGAAGGAGTAAACTTTATCATCTGCAATACTGATGCGCAAGCAATCGCTTTAAGTAAAGTGCCTAACCGTGTTCAACTCGGTCCGCATCTTACACAAGGTCTTGGTGCAGGCGCAAATCCCGACATCGGGCGCCAGGCAACAGAGGAAAGTCTTGAAGAGATCAAACGCATTCTCGAGGTAAATACGAAGATGGCTTTCATCACTGCAGGGATGGGTGGTGGAACGGGTACCGGAGGTGCACCGATCATTTCGAAGATTTGCAAAGAACTCGGCATACTCACCGTTGGTATTGTAACTACTCCTTTTTCTTATGAAGGAAAAAAGAGGCAGATGCAGGCTGAAGAGGGTATCAAGGTGATGAAGCAGTATGTGGATACGCTGCTGGTGATCAGCAACGACAAACTGCGACACCAGTTTGGTAACCTTAAAATGAAAGAAGCATTTAACCGTGCAGATAATGTGCTGGCGACTGCAGCAAAATGCATTACTGACGTGATCAACAGCACTGGTCAGATCAATGTTGACTTTGCTGATGTATGCACGGTGATGCGTAATGGTGGTGTGGCTATCCTTGGTAGTGCCGCTTGTGGCGGTGAGAACAGGGCGCAACGTACAATTGAAGAAGCGCTTACATCTCCGTTGCTCAACGACAACGATATCAGGGGAGCAAAATGGATCCTTATAAATATAAACTCTGCTGAAGGTGAAAATGAATTCACCATGGACGAGGTAGAGATTATTCAAAACTACCTGTTGGAACAGGCTGGTGAAGGAACAGATGTGATCCTTGGAATGGGATACGATAGTTCACTGGGCGACAAAATAGGTATTACACTTATTGCAACCGGTTTCGAACACAAAGATCCATTTAAGAAAGCGACGCCTGCCAAAGAAGCGCCCGCCAGGGATGAAAAGATTGTGCTCACATTAAAGGAAGAAAAGCCTACGCCAGTTATAGAAGAAAAGAAAGAAGTAGAACCTCCTAAGCCTCAGCCGGTTGAGGAAAAAAGAATTCATGTGGAGCAACCTCAGAAGATAAAGGAGGAACTTGCACCGGTATTAGTTGAACTGAAGGAGGAAGTGCGGGATATCCCTGCTGAACACAGTAAAACTACTGTGGAAAATAAAGTCGAACCAATACGTAGCGAAAATACGATGGAATGGGTATTTTCGGGAAATTCTTCGACTGAAGCAGCATCCGGAGCTGCCGCGTCCGGAGGATACCTTGCAAGGCCATCCAATATATATGCAGAGACTGAAAAAGGGAACACCAACCCTCAACCTGTGAAGGAACCAGTTCTGAACACGAAAGCGGAGCCTGCACCGGAAGAAGAACCTTCCGCGGCAATGCAACTAGTGTTTAAGGACGAGATTCCAACGGCGGCGGATGAGTCTGGGGCCTACCAAACCGACAAAGTTGTTCAGATGCCTTCTTCTATTGAGGAACCTGCGATGCAGGACGAAGTAGAGCAACAGAAGCGCAGGGCGGCAGAACGAATTCAGAAATTGCGCAACCTTTCGTTCAACATAAATGCTGCCGATCCGAACAACGAGTTTGAAACTGTGCCGGCATACATCCGCCGCAATTTAGACCTCTACAACAGCATCTCCCAGGTAGAAAATTTCTACAGCAATTACGAAGTAAAGAACGACGAGCGTAACAACGCCCAGATTTCTACTATAAACACTTTTTTGGACGGTAAGAAACCCGATTAGGCAACATCTTATCAGGTCAGGAGTAAAACATTGACCTGGTGATAGGATCAGAATGTAAAGATTCTGTTTTTAGTTGTGGTCCCCCTGTTTCGTCAGGGGGATTTTTTTTGGCAGAAGGCAGATGTGAGAGGAGCGGTGAGACCTGCCAATCATTCAATTTTCGTAAGATCCTTCTTGCTCAGCCAGCCGCGGGAAGTATATCCGAGGTCGTTGGTATAAACGACATAAATAAACCCATTCCTGTCTTCAAGGGCGCCTACAATCTTATCGTCTCCCTGTGAGATGAAAACGCCGCGCATCGTGTTTTCATCGGGGCCATTATAGAAATTAGCTTTTGATGAAATTCTATAACGGGCAATTACCGGGCGGGTATCCACCACTTCACCGGTTGTACCTGTAGTTTGATTTTCTACGTCAATTTCCTTTGGCGCAGGTGTTGGTGGTGGTGTTGTTGCTCTTTCAGGTTCTGCGGTACGGCGTGTTTCGCGCGTTTGGGCTTGCTGGCGCGCAACAATGTTGGGAACTGAATCTTTTACAGCCGGGGTTGCGCGTTCCGGAGCAGTTTCATTACGTGCCGGCGTAGTTTCATTGTTTGTATTCTGCGGAACTGTATTATTTACTTTTTCATCCGCGGCGGGTTGTGGCTCACCACTAACCGAACTCTGATTATTTCCCGTGGGTGTAGTAAACGTTGGAGCGGCTTCATCAGATACGGCAGCCGGTGTTGGTCCGGTTTTGCTGAAATCTTTGATGTAGTCAAACTGCTTGTCGTAGTAAATGCCATAACCTATGTAGCCGGCCATAGCAAGTGCCACGAACAATAAAGTATAAAATGCACCCCTGGAAATTCCACGGTTTCCATACCAGTAAGAACTGAGCTGCGGATCCCGGTTTGGCTGTCCTGCTTTTAATTCCTGGATTTCCTGGTCGAGGAGCTTATTGAAGAACTGTTCTTTTTCGAGTGCTTTGCGCAATCTTTCATTCTCGCTCTGCAATTGATCTATCTCTTCCTGCGAAATGTTGGATACATATGTCCTTCGTGAGCCCTTGTCTGTTTCTCGCAGACCATCAAGTTCATCAAAACCATCAGTGTACATAAGATTCAACGGTTTAAGTAATAAAATTCTTAATACTATATTATCAATAAACAGTCCAACTTTGACCGCGTCTGTGCAACTTTCACGCAACTTTAAGATGTTAAACGCTTTAACTTACCCGTTTCATGTGCCGGGCGGTTGCAGATACCTATTTGCATCCAGGCCATAGGATTGTGCGCTGGCAGCCGGGAGTGGATATCGTTACACTCCGGTGCAAATTTACTTTAATCTGTAGTTATTCGCTGCCTTGTATTACGATAACGATTTCACCTTTCACCTGCTTACTGGCAAAGTGCTCCAATACTTCAGCAATCGTGCCGCGAATCGTTTCTTCAAACATTTTGGTAAGTTCACGGCTGACGCTACATTTCCTTTGAGCGCCAAAGTGTTGCAGCAGGTCACCCAGTGTTTTGACCAATCGCATGGGCGATTCGTAGAGGATGATGGTACGTTCTTCCTGGGCTAGTTTCGAAAGCATTGTCTGCCTTCCTTTTTTAAGCGGGAGAAACCCTTCGAAGCAGAAGCGGTTCGAAGGCAGGCCACTGTTTACGAGTGCGGGAACAAAAGCCGTTGCACCGGGAAGGCACTCTACCTTCACATTGTTTAGTATGCATTCGCGTACGAGTAGAAATCCCGGATCTGAAATTCCGGGTGTGCCGGCATCTGTGACAAGTGCCATTGTTTTACCACCAACAAGCTGCTGTACCAGGTGATGCAATACCTGGTGTTCGTTGTGCTGGTGAAATGGAGTAAGCGGCTTCTGGATATTGTAGTGAGTAAGTAAACGCGACGAGTTGCGCGTGTCTTCTGCCAGCACCAGGTCAACCGACTTCAGCACATCGAGAGCACGCAGCGTAATGTCCTGCAAATTACCGATGGGAGTGGGAACCAGGTATAACACCTCAGTGCTTTATATCTACTTCGAAATATTCCATTACTTCATTGGCAAGAAGTTTACGGGACGCTTCTTCAGCAATTTGTTTGGCCTTTTCTTCCGAATCAGCTTCAACCTGCAGTTGAATATTTTTACCGATACGCACATCAGACACATCTGGTAAACCAAGGTTTTTTAATCCTGTCATCACGGCTTTACCCTGAGGGTCGAGCAATTCTTTCAAGGGCATTACTTTCACCTGAACTGTATATGTCATTTTAATTCGTTTTGTTTTTTGCAGCAATTGATATAATGATATAGGCTATAAACA
>JAFAGE010000232.1 GCA_023423015.1 Bacteroidota bacterium | reverse complement strand
CAATAAACCCCTTCCGGTTTATGGTAAAGGAGAAAACGTGCGCGACTGGTTGTGGGTGCAGGATCATGTAAATGCCATCGACGTAATTTTTCACAAGGGTAAAAGAGGAGAGAAGTACAACGTGGGCGGCCTGAATGAGTGGAAGAATATCGACCTGGTGAAACTACTGATAAGGATAATGGATAGAAAGCTTGGGCGGCCCGAAGGATCGTCTGAGAAACTGATACAGTATGTTCCCGACAGGCCAGGTCACGACCTGCGCTATGCAATAGACGCAACTAAACTGAAGACTGAACTTGGCTGGAAACCGACCGTTACATTTGAGCAGGGACTGGAAAATACTGTTGACTGGTACCTTGCTAATGAAGAATGGGTGAAACATGTAACCTCTGGCGACTACCAACAATATTACGAGCAGCAATATTTGAAAAGATAATGCCCTTTATACCAACAACCTTCTTCGGACTTATTGTGATTGAACCTGTAGTGTTTGAAGACAGCCGAGGCTATTTCTATGAATCCTATAACGAGCGTGAGTTCAGGGAAAACAATATACATGCAGAATTTGTGCAGGACAACCAATCGCAATCGGCATATGGTGTGGTGCGTGGGCTGCATTACCAGCGGCCTCCGTATGCACAAAGCAAATTAATCCGTGTGCTTCGCGGTACTATTTACGATGTTGCGCTCGACCTGCGCGTAGGTTCACCTACATTCGGCCAGTCTTTCTGTGTAGAATTATCTGCTGAAAACCGCAAACAATTGTTTATCCCGAAAGGATTTGCGCATGGCTTTTCGGTACTCAGCAACGAAGCCGAAGTGTTGTATAAGTGTGATGAATATTATAACAAGGAAAGTGAAGCCGGCATTTTATACAACGATGCTGAACTTGGAATCGATTGGCAGGTTCCGGACGATAAAGCCATAGTGTCGGAGAAGGATAAATACCAGCCTCTATTCAGCAGTTATGGTGGTGAATTCATCTACGATTGATAAAAACATCGACATTGTTTGTATGTCGCTCTCCCGGTGGGACGCGGCAATCTCATCACCATCCGTCTCCATAGCAAAGGAATTCGCAAAAACAAACCGCGTATTTTTCATCACGCATCCATATACATGGAAGGATGTGGTGGCCGGCAATGCGAAAGATAACCCCAGGCAAAAGCTGGCAGAGAATAATATCGTAGTAATCGATCCTCCGGTTGTGCTGCCTGTTAATTTTCTTCCTGCGGGCGCATTGTATAATTTCTTTTGGCGTATAAACCAAAGAACGTTGTACAAAACGTTGCGCAACATTTTGCGCGAAAACAATGTAAGCGAATACATATTCATCAATTTCTTCGACCCGTACTTTCTTGCAGAGATACCGCCGGATATCCGTCCGCTGCGATACGTTTACCAATGTATGGACGATATGTCGCAGGTAGCATACACCCGTCGTCATGGTGTACAGCTTGAAAACGAAATTATCAGGCGGGCCGACCTGGTACTGTGTACCTCGCGTGAATTGACACGACTTAAGTCGCAGATTTCAGATAATGTTCGATTTCATCCCAATGCGGCAGATTATGAACTGTTTCACACAGCAGCCACGAAGACGCTAAAGCGTCCGGCAGACCTGGACTTCGGTTCGAAAAAAATTATTGGATTCACTGGCAGTGTTGAATATCGCAGCGACTTCATGTTATTGAAGAAGATCGCAAGCCGTCATCCTGATAAGATTTTGTTTTTCGTTGGTCCGGTACAGGGAACAGAATACATCGCCGCTGGTCTCACCGAAATGCCCAATGTGGTTTTTGCGGGGCCACGTCACATCAGCGAACTTCCGGCTTACCTGCAATATTTCGATTGTTGCATTATTCCTTACAAAAGAAATGTGCTTACAGCCAGCATCTATCCATTAAAAGTAAATGAGTATCTCGCCGCAGGCAAACCTGTGGTGGCGACTCCTTTTTCCGACGATATACGCAGTTTCAGCGATGTGTTATACCTGGCGGATACGCATGAGGAGTTTTGTGAATTAATCAACAAAGCGATGGCTGAAGACGATGAAAACAAAAAAGCCGCGCGGTATAAGGCGGCGGCTTCAAATACCTGGTCTGAACGGATCAGGCAGTTCTGGGAATTTCTTACCTGATGGCAACGATCTCGGTACCACCATGTTTGCTCTCGGTTTTAACTACGCCAAATCCGGGCGCAAACCATTCTACTCCTTCAATGTTCATCGGAACACCGATGCCCATTGTTTTCATTCTGAATTTGCTCTTGTATGAAATTTTGTAACAATCCCAGCTTCCGGCGGGAGTTGTAATTTTTTCTTTGCCTTCTACCTTACGGTCGAATACCTCCATTTCTATTGATTGTTTCAGTCCATTGTTGTCGGTTTCCAGGTTCATCTTCGCGTCTTTTAATGCATCACCAACGTCCATGTTTTTGGGGTATTCAATATAGATTTCGCTCGATTTTACGTCGGTTTCCACGTCCTTCTGGCCTGGTTGGGTAGGCATGGACATTTTCATATCTACCATCATTACGCCGCCGTCGCATTTTATTGTTGCTTTGCTCTTCGTGATGGTTTTACCTTTTTTGTCGAACATTTCGGTTTCCAGGTCTGCAGTGGTAATACCTCCCGATTCATTTACGTTGGATACGGTGTAAACCTGCTTGCCGTTCTGGTCTCCTTTTTTGTTTTTGATCGACATTTCGATCGTCTTATTTGCCTGGAGAAAGTAGTAGCCAATACAATCCTGGGCGTGCAATGCTATTGAGCAAGACAGCGCTACAACAAAGAGCAACAGTTTCATGGTAATCTGGTATTAAGGTATAACCAAATATACCTTATTTAAACTTAGCCAGAATATTGTCGATGCTCATGTTACCCTCGTGAACACCAATCAGCTTCCAATTCTTGTCGTAAAAAGCCAAATGTGGAAAATTTGCAATTTCGAAGAAGGGTGGGAGAAAATATTCAGTGTCGCGTCCGGTAACTATATGGGTGTATTGCGACACGCGGTATTTCTTGTTGAATTCTGCGAGTTCTTCAATCGGTTGCCACGTAGCCATCACAATCTGCAACTTCCTGAGATCGTTCATTCTCTTCTGCATGTCTTCAAACTGGTGAATGCAATGGTCGCATCCGGGGCTGAAGAACATTATCATTACAGGAACGTTCTTTTTTAATTTAGCGGTAGTGAAGGTTCCTTTGTCAACTGTCTGTAACTTAAAGGTTGGCAAATTTGTGTTCTGCTTGTATGGAGGATTTCCTGACTGTGCGAACAGTGAATTAAGCGAGAAAACCGTTGCAATAATGAGTATCCAATGTTTCATGCGTTTATAAGAATTTTGCTGCCTATAAGCCTGCAAATGTATTGATAGTTCCCCTTACCTTTGCCCTCCGTTGAACAAAACGGATGTTAATTTTAAACTGAATAAACTCATGGCAACCACAGCCGATATCAGCAGGGGCATGATTCTCAAACTCGACGGAAGTTTGTATTCCGTTGTGGAATTCGGTCAGAACAAAACAGCCCGTGCGGCAGCAAAGGTTTGGGCGAAACTGAAAGGCGTCGATAATGGACGTTCCATCGAACATACCTGGAACTCGGGTGATACCGTTTTCCCGGTACGTGTTGAGAAAAAGCCCTTCCAGTACCTCTACAAAGACGATTCAGGATACACTTTTATGGATAATGAAACTTTTGAACAGGTTACGGTGAACGAAAACATGGTAGATGCTCCGCACTTCCTCAAAGAAGGTCAGGAAGTTTCTGTATTGTTCAATACTGAGACCGAACAACCGATGAGTGTGGAACTGCCCGATAAAATTGTTGTGCTGGTTACTTATTCCGAACCCGGCCTGAAAGGCGATACTGCCACCAGGACGCTCAAGCCGGCTACTGTTGAAACAGGCGCTACGGTTAACGTTCCCTTGTTTGTAAATGAAGGTGAACTTATCCGGATCAACACAAAGACAGGAGAATACGTGGAACGGGTAAAATAATCCCGGATTCCTTGAATATTGTAAATCCTTATCTTAGCCGCTGCTTTGCTAGTATAATTCTACAAAAACCCATTCGAGATGGATTTTAAACAAATTCAGGAGTTGATCAAAATGATCAACAAATCCAATATAGGTGAACTGACGATCGAAGAGAAAGGATTTAAATTAACCATCCGGCAAAAAGAAGAGGCACCGCAACATGTGTTTGCCTCTACTCCCCAGATCACTCCGGTTTATTCATCTCCGATAACTCAACCTGCACAGCCGTCTGCGCTCCCGGCAGCTTCACCTGCAGCTTCGCCGGATAAAGCTAAAACGGCCGCTGATACAGCAACCGACAACCTGGTTACGATTAAGAGTCCCATGATTGGTACTTTCTATCGCAGCTCTTCACCCGGTAAACCTCCTTTTGTAGAGGTAGGCGACGAGGTGACTGCCGGAAAAGTTGTTTGCATCATCGAAGCCATGAAGCTCTTCAACGAAATTGAAAGCGAAATCAAAGGCCGCATTGTGAAAGTGCTGGCAGACGATGCTTCGCCCGTTGAATACGATCAGCCATTGTTCCTTGTAGATCCTTCGTAAGTAAGGAGCACACGTTTAACAAACCAGGTTACAGATGTTTAAAAAAGTATTGATTGCCAACAGGGGCGAGATTGCGCTGAGAGTGATTCGTACCTGCAAGGAAATGGGCATTAAAACTATCGCAGTTTATTCCACAGCAGATAAAGACAGTCTCCACGTAAAATTTGCCGACGAAGCAGTGTGCATTGGTAAAGCGGCCAGCTCAGATTCATACCTGAACATACCGCACATCATGGCAGCTGCCGAAATCACCAACGCAGATTCCATTCACCCCGGATACGGTTTCCTGGCAGAAAATGCCAAATTCGCCGAGATCTGCGGTGAACACAATATCAAGTTCATCGGACCCACCCCTGCACAGATTCGTGCCATGGGCGACAAGATGACTGCCAAGGAAACAATGATTAAAGCGGGTGTGCCCGTAGTTCCCGGGGGCGAAAGCCTGCTGAGCAGCATCGAAGAAGCCAAAAGTCTTGCGCGCGACATCGGTTACCCCGTTATCCTGAAAGCAACTGCAGGTGGCGGCGGAAAAGGTATGCGCGTAGTGTGGGAAGAAAGTGAAATGGAAAAGAACTACGAAACTGCCAAAATAGAAGCCGCAGCATCGTTCAAAAACGATGGCATCTACATGGAGAAGTTTGTAGAAGAACCTCGCCACATCGAAATCCAGGTTGCCGGCGACCGCTACGGTACTGTGTGCCACCTCAGCGAACGCGACTGCTCTATACAACGCCGTCACCAGAAGCTGGTTGAAGAATCTCCCTCGCCGTTTATGACTCCTGAACTGCGGTTCAACATGGGTGAAGCTGCAAAAAAAGCCGCATCAGCCATTGGTTACGAAAGCGTGGGTACGATAGAATTCCTGGTAGACAAACACCGGAACTTCTACTTCATGGAGATGAATACCCGCATCCAGGTAGAACACTGCGTTACGGAAGAAGTTACCAACTTCGATCTTATCAAGGAACAGATCAAGATAGCAGCAGGCGATGCCATCAGTGGCCAGGACTACGAACCGCAAGGTCATGCCATCGAATGCCGCATCAATGCTGAAGATCCATACAACGATTTTCGACCATCACCCGGAAAAATCCAGGTGCTCCATCAACCGGGTGGTCACGGTATACGGGTTGATTCTCACGTTTACGCCGGCTATACTATTCCTCCATACTACGACTCGATGATTGCAAAGATCATCGCTGTTGCGCGTACACGTGAAGAGGCAATTAATACCATGGCAAGAGCATTGAGTGAATACGTGATTGAAGGTGTTAAAACAACCATTCCTTTTCACCAGCAATTGATGAAGAACGAAGATTTCTGCAAAGGAAATTTCAACACAAAATTCCTGGAGACATTCAAGCTGCAATAACAGCTTGTTATCAGAAATTGAATGTTTCCAGCTTTTCTTCCACCCCAAGCAGAGAAGCGACCTTCCTGATAATTTCTTCCACAACTGCGTCGGGACAAGATGCTCCGCTGGTCATCAGTATCCGTAGTGGTTTTTTCTCGGGTAAGAAGTCTGTGCTTAGTAATTCCACTTTGTTATGGTAATCGTAGTGAAGTATTTCGTTGCGGGAAATAATCTTACTCGCTGAATTGATAAAGTACACCGGCAGCTTTTGTTCGCATAATTCAACAAGATGCGTAG
>JAFAGE010000229.1 GCA_023423015.1 Bacteroidota bacterium | reverse complement strand
CGTGAGACGTGAGACGGCAGACGTGAGACGTGAGACGGCAGACGTGAGACGGAAAAGTATATTAAAGATAAGTCCAGGCATTCGTCACCATGAACTACTTCGTGGATGATGGGTGCCTGGCACCATTTAGGAGGTGAGCGATGAGCAGTGAGAGGATTGCCTTCTGCCAATTCAAAGTGAAAGCGCAAGTCTGATTCCCTCCTCTACCTTCGAAAAATCCCTTCCCTCTTCGTAAATGTTGTAATCCTTTTTTGTTTGCAGTGCAGGTTGGGCCATGAATTTTGGATTGGTCCCCCTGTGTTCCTGTGCGGCGTGCACAAGGAAAGGGTGACACAAATAAACCGTTCCTGCAGCGCCGGTAGCTAAAACCTCTTCACGGGCTGGCAGATTTTCCAGTTGTTGAGCAAGTTCCATAAACGTCATTCCTGCATCGCCTGCGGGTTCTAAAACACGCGCTACATCGCGATGAGAACCTTTTCGTATTGCCGTTGGAGCATCAGCTTCTCCAACGTCGGAAAAGAGAAACAACATTAGCAGCGCACGACCCTTCGAATGGATATTCACCCGCCATTTACTGAAATCGGAAAAGTCGTTATCATCGGAGTAACTGGCATCCACATGCCAGCCGGTGTCGCCTGCAGGTTCGCTGTGTGGGAAACGAATCGGGAATGAACCCATGCTTTTTTTTGGAACCCAATTTCCTTCGCCTGCGAGCTGGTTATATGCATCAGTCAACACGGAGGTGTTCGCCACTTCAACAAAGAGGGGATGAGGAATTTCAGCAATACGCACAACCGGCTTCTTCCAGGTGTTCCTGTCGTTTGGATCGTACCCTACTGCTTTCCACAATATTTCCCTGCATGCCGCGGCATGCTCACCCGAAAATGCAGCTTCCACCTTTACGAAGCCATCGGTTAAAAAGCCATTAATTTCTTTTGATGTAACCATGTTGCTGTTTTGTTTATGAAGACGGCATATGGCAGACGGCATATGGCAGACGGCAGACGGCAGACGGCAGACGGCAGAGGGCAGATGGCAGACGGCAGACGGCAGACGGCAGACGGGAGACGACGATTGTCTGTTCACCTCTCGAAGCCCTCTGCCATCTGCCCTCCGTCCTCCGTCCTCCGCCCTCCGCCCTCCGCCCTCTCCCCTATGTCTTATGCCCTATGCCCTCTGCCATCTGCCTTCTGCCTTCTGCCAAATTTCTCACCGCTCACATTTCACCCCCTATGCCCTCCGTCCTCCGCCCTATGCCCTAGGCCTTCTGCCATCTGCCGTCTGCCATCTGCCATATCTCGCAAATGTTCCCGAAATTCGCCGGGAAACCTTTCGAGCATATATGTCAATCAAACAAACTGCCACCAGTATCCTTTTGCTGCTTTTTGTCCAACTTTCCCTCTTTGCACAGGATCTGTTACCCAGAAGCACACCCGAAAAACAAGGTGTTTCGTCAGCTGCCATTACCACCTTCATCGATTCCATCACCTCCGGTAAAAACGAACTCCATAGTTTCATGTTCCTGCGCCATGGAAAAGTAATCGCGGAAGGATGGTGGCATCCATATCGCCCCGACCTCAAACATACCATGTATTCGGTAAGTAAGAGTTTTACAGCTACCGCTGTCGGTTTCGCCGTAAAGGAAAACAAGTTACGCGTTAACGACAAGGTTATTTCATTTTTCCCGGATCAGCTTCCGGATACAATAAGTCAATATCTCAGGGATCTCACAGTAAAAGATTTGCTTACGATGACGGTAGGGCAGGATCCTGACCCAACCTCTACAGTTAACCAGGATAGCAATTGGATTCGCCGATTCCTGGCCACACCAATCGTAAATCAACCGGGTACCAGATTCCTGTACAATTCAGCAGGAACATACATGCTTTCCGCCATCGTGCAAAAAGTAACCGGTCAAACCGTACTGGATTACCTCACGCCGCGTCTCTTCCAACCTCTGGGTATTGAGGGTGTAGACTGGGAAACTGATCCAAGCGGGATTAATGTAGGTGGATGGGGATTAAGATTAAAAACAGAAGATATGGCCAGGTTCGGCCAGATGTTTCTGCAACGGGGTAAATGGAAACGCAAGCGTCTTCTTTCAAAGTCGTGGGTAAAAGATGCGAGTTCAGCTAAGATTATTCAGAATTCTGATAAAACTCCCGAACAGCGCGCGAACAACGATTGGGAACAGGGTTACGGCTACCAGATGTGGCGGAGCCGCCATAACTCTTATCGGGCGGATGGAGCATTCGGGCAATATATTCTGATTCTCCCTGAAAAGGATGCCGTAATCGTGATAACATCAGAAACCCCGGATATGCCGGATGAATTGAATGCAGTATGGAAGTTCCTGGTACCGGCAATGAAAAAAAAGAAACTGCCCGATAATGAAGAAGATCTTCAAACGCTGAAGCAGCAACTCAACGATCTTTTTCTGCCGGTCTCCGGCAACAGCAATACATCATCACAAATCGATAAAATTTCTGGTACTACATACCGGTTTGGTGAAAATGCAAAAGGTATAAAGGCTATCAGATTTAATTTTGAAAACAATATCTGCAACGTCTCTATCGACGATGATAAAGGAACTCACAATATAGGTTTCGGATTACACCGATGGAATGAAGGAGAAACCGGCAGGCATGGACCTTATCTTGTTGCCAAAGCGCAGAATAGTCTTGAAGGACTTCCTCCTTTTAAGGTGGCTGCACAATACAGCTGGCGTGATGACAACAAACTTTCACTTGTGCTTCGCTACATCGAGAGCCCCCATACTGAATACATCAGTTGTGTATTTGACGGGAACAATGTGCAGCTGGAGTTCAGAAACAGTTTCAGCAACCAGCCTGTAGTAATTACCGGCGAGCGTTCTGCACAATAGTTAATTTTCGTTTTATGATCAGGAACCTTCTCTTTGTTGCACTAGGCAGTTGCCTGGGAGGTATGAGCCGTTACCTGGCTCAGCACTACATCAATATTTATTTTCCATCGCGAATTCCGGTCGGCACGCTGGTTGTAAATGTCACCGGTTGTTTTATTGTGGGATTGCTTTTTGCGTGGGCAGAAAAAGAAAATGCACTATCTCCCGCTGCGCGTTTGTTTCTGATAACAGGTTTTTGCGGAGGATATACAACATTTTCTGCATTCGCATTAGAGAACATCAATATGATGCGCAGCGGTCAGTTGTATGTTGCCATAGCATACATTACGTTAAGCGTCGTTCTTGGCCTGGCTGCAACTTTCGCTGGAATTTTTCTGGTGAAAACGTTCAATTGATATTTATTGTTACGCTTTGTCGATTTGTTCGGCAACGCGAAATGCGCTACGTGTAGAAGCTTCCATTCCCCAGTTAAGATTATCGGCATATGCTCCCGCAAAATAAATTCTTCCTGCAGGCGCCATTACTTCGGGCCAGAACTTACGAAGTTCGCCTTTCGGAAATGCCAGGCGTTCGCAGGTGAAGGCATAAGTTTCTTTGGTCCAGTCTTTACCTATCGCCTGTTCGATGGTGTCTTTTTTGCCGGGATAGGATGAACGGAAGGCTTCTAGCGCGCGTTGTGCCGAAATACCTCCGGGGCCGGTTCCCAAAACGATCACGCGGTGAGTATCCACTTCATCGGCACATTGCCACACCGACCACAAGTCGGGATGTTCAAAGTCGATGTTAATGGTGGTATTATCCTGTTGCCAGAATTTCGAAGACGCCTGGAACACGAAGCGCTGGTAAGAGTCGTACGTAATGTTATTAAGTACATATTGCTTTGCTTCTGAAAATGCAGGTGACACAGGAATATTTTTAAAAGCAGGTGGGGGAATGCAACAAACAAGATAATCGGCAGTCAATTCCTTTTCTTCATTAAGGTGTGTGTATTTAACCTGTATAGTACTATTGTCGTGTTGAATACTTTTGATGCTGCAGTTTAACCACACCCGTGATCCAAGTTTTTTGGCAAAAGCATTTGGCAACATCTGGTTTCCTCCCTTCAAACGGTATATGTCGAGAGGAAAATGAGCAACTCCACGCAGTTTCAGAATAGCGGCCTGCCACAATCCGAACAATGCAGAAATATTATTACCACCCAGGATGGATTTTGCCATATCGGATGCATCTGCTTTTGTATAAATATCAGACATAGGAACACCATCGAGATCATCATACCCTACATTAAATGGTTGATATTCGTCTGTGAATTTATCGAGATATGCATCCAGGTAGAGAGCCGGTAATTCACCATATGGATTGCGAGAAAGAAATTCTATTTCTTTTTCGTTGAACCCAAGTTGTTTTAAAACCCCCGGATCAGCAAGCATTTTTTCTGAGTAGAATTTTCCTTTGATCTGGCGCAGGAGGTTTTTTCTTCGTGGATAGGGCAGAGCAGTTAATTTCAGTTCCTTCACATATTCGCGGTAACGTTCGTAACCTGGTCTGGTAAAATGTTCTGCACCTCCATCGCCATATAAACCATCGCTCAATCCATCATGAACAGTAAAAACGTGACCACCGTGGCGGCCGCTTGCTTCCATTACCGTGACATCATGCCCTCGTTTCATCAGTTCATAGCCTGTGCACAGACCGGCTATGCCTCCTCCGGCAACGATTATTTTTTTCTTTTTGGAAGGTGTACCTGTATATACGGCAGGCTCAGGAAGGGAGATAGTCAATCCGGCTAAAGCAGTGTTTTTGAGGAAGTCGCGACGTGAAAAGTTGGGCATAGAAATGTGTAATAACATCAAAACACGGCAAAAAGAAAACCTTAAACAAATTTTGCTTTGCTAAAAAATTTAGTAATTTGCATGTCCAAGCAATGAATGAATATGCAGGGAGGAAAGGCAAAAATACTGGAAGAGCTGGAAAGGCAGATTCTGCCGTTGCAGGGCTATAAGCCGGTGCTTGACAGAGATGGAGTGCGTGTGGATCTTGGGCCTGTAAATGCTGCGTTTCCCAATTCGGTTTTTCCTTCGGGCGCTGTTCATGAATTTGTTTGCAGAAGTGATGAAGATGTGGCGGCAAGTAGTGGTTTTATTTCGGCGATCGCTGGTGTATTAATGAAGAGGGGAGGAATATTGTTGTGGGTTGGTAGAAGAAATCGAATTTTCCCTCCTGCATTAAAGACTTACGGTGTTGAACCCGATAAAATCATTTTTGTCGACACGAACCATGAAAAGGAAACGTTGTGGGTGATGGAGGAAGCATTAAAATGTGAAGGGTTGTCAGTCGTAACTGCCGAAGTAAATGAATTAAGTTTTAATGCTTCCCGTCGCCTGCAATTGTGTGTAGAAAAAAGTGGTGTAACAGGTTTTGTGTTGCAAAGAACACATAAGAATATACAAACTACAACATGCATAGCGCGATGGCAGATCAGGTCGCTGCCAAGTATTAATCTGAATGAAATTCCTGGAATCGGGTATACGCAATGGCAAATAGAATTGTTGAAAGTACGTAATGGTGTTCCGGGAATATTCAGGTTAATGTGGATGGATGGAAAATTTCACAGGGTTGATCCTGTAATTTCTTTATCAGCGGTTCTTCACCGGAAAACGGGATAATATGGGAAGATATGTTTCCATATGGTTCCGTTTTCTTCAAACGGATTGCATCAGCATCCGCGAGCCTGAATTAAGAAAAACACCTTTTGTCATTACTGCATCTTCTCATGGAAGAATGATTGTTATTGGTGCAAACGAATTAGCTACGGCAATGGGCATTGTTCGTGGAATGGTGTTAGCCGATGCGCGGGCCATTGTACCACATCTGAAAGTGCAGCAGGAAAAGCCCCAGGTAGTTGAACGCTTGTTGAAAAAGATTGCACGATGGTGTATAAGGTTTACTCCTGTAGTTGCTTTGGATCCACCGGACGGGATAATACTGGATGCAACAGGTTGTTCGCATTTATGGGGAGGAGATCAGCAATACATTAATGACCTGGAGAATAGAATCAGGACAAAAGGGTATGATGTTCGGGTTGCAATGGCTGATACTATCGGGGCGGCATGGGCATTGGCCAGATTTTCTTCTGAAACTGTTGTAAACAGTGACCATTTGGTGCAGGCATTAATTCCTTTATCGCCGGCGGCATTGCGACTTGATCCTGGCAGCATAGACATGCTGTACAAATTAGGGTTGAGAAGAATTGGAAGTTTTCTCAGCATGCCTGATAGTGTATTGCGCAGGCGTTTCGGTGAGGGATTCTTAAAAAAGGTAAGACAGGCTTTAGGCAGGGAGGAGGAATTCATAACGCCGGTGATTCCTGTTGCAGAATACCAGGAGCGTTTGCCGGCATTGGATCCCGTAATTCATGCTGCAGGCATTGAAACCGCATTAGAGATTTTGTGCAGGAAAATATGTGAAAAACTTCGTGCAGAACAGAAAGGGATAAGAAGAGCTTTATTCAGGTTGTATAAAACAGATAATACAACACAGGAAATAGGAATCGAAACCAGCAGGCCATCACAGAATGCTGAGCACATATACAAATTATTTCAGTTAAAGATTGCCACAATTCTTGCAGAACCTGGGGTGGAATTGTTTGTTATCGAAGCATCTGCCGTTGACAATTATGTTCCGTTGCAGGAAAAAATATGGGAAACTACAGGTTACGGCATAAATGAAACGCTGTTGGGAGAATTGGTTGACCGGTTATCCGGTAGATTGGGTGCGAGCAGAATATATCGTTTTTTACCCGTTGAACACTATTGGCCGGAAAGGTCTGTCGAGAGAGTGACGGGATTAGAAATAATGAAACGAACTGATTGGAGACCGGATGTTTCAAGGCCTGTTCAGTTATTACCATATCCCGAAGAAGTGGATGTAACAGCACCCATTCCTGATTACCCACCTATGATGTTCAGGTACAAAGGGAGGTTGCATAAAGTAATAAAGGCTGATGGTCCGGAAAGGATAGAGCAGGAATGGTGGATACAGGACGGTGAGCACAGGGATTATTATTCCGTTGAAAATGAAGAAGGCCAACGATACTGGTTGTTCAGGCTGGGTCATTATTCTGATATGCAATCTCCGAAATGGTATTTGCATGGTTATTTTTCTTAGAGTAACGGAAGAGGTATGAGGTACACGGAATTACAGGTAACAACCAACTTCAGTTTTTTGCGGGGAGCATCGCACCCGCAGGAAATTGTTAAGAAATCTGCAGAGCTCGGTTATAAAAATATAGGAATAACTGACAGGAACTCTCTTGCGGGTGTAGTTCGTGCACATGTAGCAGCCAGGCAAAATAATGTAAGATTGATAACAGGTTGCAGGCTTGATCTGTTAGACGGTCATTCTTTGCTGGTGTATCCAACAAATAAAGAAGCATATTCTTTATTGAGTGAATTGCTGACCATTGGCAATTTACGTGCTGAGAAAGGAGAATGTTTTTTGTACAGGAACGATGTATATAAACATTCTGCAGGCATAAAGTGCATTATTATTCCTCCTGAGGTGTTAAATAGTCATTATGAGTTTGATGAACAGTTTATAAAAGAGGCCATTGAATATCAGGATGTTTTCCGGCACGACGTATACATTGCAGCATCCCGGAAATATAATGGAACAGATCACAAATTTTTAGCAGCTGTTAATAAACTCAGTAAGCTCACCGGTATACCAATGGTTGCTACCAACGACGTTCACTATCATGATCCTTCGCGCAGGCAATTGCAGGATGTAGTAACCTGTGTGAGGGAAAAATGTACAATCTATTCTGCAGGTTACCGGTTGCACGCTAATGCGGAAAGATACCTGAAGGACGAACAGGAAATGATCCGGTTATTTTCGAAGTATCCCGATGCAATTAAAAGGACAAATGAAATTGCCGAAGCATGTACGTTCAGTTTGGATTCGTTAAAGTATAAATATCCACGCGAAATTACCAATGAAGGAAGGACGCCACAGGAAGAGTTGACATATCTGGCATGGAAAGGGGCACATGAAATATATGGTAAGCAGCTTCCGGAAAAGGTGGTGAATGCCATTAAGCATGAGTTGTCATTTATGGCTGAAATGAATTATGCAGAATACTTTCTCACGGTATATGATATCGTTCGGTTTGCGCGCGAGAACAACATACTTTGCCAGGGTCGGGGTTCTGCAGCAAACTCAACTGTTTGTTTTTGCCTTGGTATAACTTCAGTTGATCCTACAAAATTTGATTTGTTGTTTGAAAGATTTATTTCTTCCGCACGCAATGAACCACCGGATATTGACGTCGATTTCGAACACGAACGTCGTGAGGAAGTGATGCAATACATATATAAGAAGTATGGGAGAGACCGTGCTGCAGTTGTTGCAACAGTAACACAACAACATCAAAAGGGTGCTATTCGTGATGTAGGAAAAGCGATGGGATTATCTGTAGATACTGTGAACCGTTTATCTGGTGCAATATGGGAGTTTACCGATGAATGGTTTGAAGGGAAAAGAATAACCGAACAGGGTCTCAATCCAGAAGATGCACATCTGCGAAAGGTTTTGCAGTTGACGAATGAGTTTATGGGATTCCCAAGGCAGCTGGGTCAGCATACCGGGGGATTTGTGATAACTGATGGAAAATTATTTGAATTATGTCCGATTCTCAATGCACGGATGGAAGACAGAACATGCATCGAGTGGAATAAGGACGATATAGATGCGCTGGGATTTCTAAAGATAGATGTGCTGGCCCTTGGAATGTTAACCTGTATCAGGAAGGCATTTGACCTGGCGAAGAAGCATTATGGATTAAATCTTACACTTGCCAATATTCCACAGGATGATCCTGTTGTTTACGAAATGATCTGCAGGGCAGATACAATCGGAGTTTTCCAGATTGAAAGCCGGGCACAGCAGACAATGTTGCCGCGGTTACGACCTCAAAATTTCTACGACCTGGTCATTGAAGTTGCCATTGTTCGTCCCGGACCTATCCAGGGCGACATGGTGCATCCATATTTACGAAGAAGAAATGGTGAAGAAGCCGTAGAATATCCCTCAAAAGAGCTGGAAGAGATACTTGGAAAAACATTGGGAGTTCCGTTGTTCCAGGAACAGGCAATGAAAATTGCCATCATTGCTGCTGGCTTTAGTCCCACAGAAGCGGATGAATTACGAAGGAGCATGGCAACGTTCAAGCTGAAAGGTATGGTTGCGCAGTTTGAACAGAAGCTGATCAGCGGCATGCTGAATAGAGGATATCCTCTTGAATATGCTGAACGTGTATTCAGGCAATTGGAAGGATTTGGTAGCTATGGTTTCCCGGAAAGTCATGCTGCGAGTTTTGCGCTCCTTGTATATGTTTCTTCATGGATAAAATGTTATTATCCCGATGTATTTGCTGCGGCATTGCTGAACAGCATGCCAATGGGTTTTTATCAGCCTGCACAGATTATTTCCGATGCCCGTAAACATGGTGTTGAAATAAGACAGGTTGATATTAACTATTCTGAATGGGATAATACCCTGGAGGAACAGAGTGGAAAATACAGGGCATTGAGAACAGGTTTCCGGCAGATCAAAGGAATCAGAAGGGAAGATGTTGATATTTTGGTTGCTGCCAGGAAGAAGAAATTCAAATCATTGAACGACCTGCGTGATCCTGGTATTCAGGATGCTACTCTGCATAAGTTGGCCGATGCCGATGCATTCAGGTCGATCGGGCTGGATCGCAGGGAAGCACTGTGGGAAGTGTCTACGAGGGATAAACCTTATGCATTGTTTACAGGTCAACCTTCTCCTGATGCGAAAGATGAAAATGTTGAACTACCCAGGATGTTATTGTCGGAACATGTGGTGCACGATTATGCCACTACTTCTTTTTCACTTAAGGCGCACCCGGTAAGCTTTGTGCGTGACAAACTCCAGCAGTTAAGAATTCTCGCAGCGAAAGATCTTCCTTCTGCAAAAAATGGAGATTACATTAAGATTGCGGGACTGGTGCTGGTACGGCAAAGGCCAGGTACTGCTGGTGGTGTTTGTTTTATGACGATTGAAGATGAAACCGGATTTGCAAACCTCGTGATATTCCAGAACCTCTTTGAAAAATATAGAAAGCCTATTCTGCAGGCAAGATTGATTATGGTTGAAGGTAAATTACAAAGGGAAGGAGAGGTGATCCACGTCATTGTTAGCGTGTGTCACGATTTTTCGAAACTACTGCGCAAGCTAACTCCTTCAGACACTGAAAACCTTCCGGTGTTAACGTTAGCCCGGCCAGATGAACGTTCACTTCCTCCTGCACTAAACAAACGTTCTCTCGTTCGCGAGCAGGTCAGCGAAAACGTTATCCCACAGGCAAGAAACTTCAGGTGAGATCAGGACGTAAAGCAGACATTGCTTTATAGGTTTAATGCATGTATATTCAAATGAGCTTTTGCTTTTTGCTATTTCACCTATAACTTCAGGCCGCAACCAAATACCTGATCCCAATTGAACTATAGTTATAAACAGGTGACAGTAAACGGAACACCGATTTTCTATCATGAACGTGGAAGCGGAGAACCCCTCATCCTTATTATGGGTTTTGGCGCAGATGGCCAGTTGTGGGACAAGCACGCAAGTGTTTACGAAAAACATTTCCGTTGTATCATCCTGGATAACCGGGGTGTCGGAAAATCAGGCCAGCCAACCGGACCATATACTACATCACTGATGGCGGCAGATGCTATTGCCGTGTTGGATGACGCAGGAGTAAACAAGGCGCGCGTTGCCGGTATTTCGATGGGTGGAGCCATTGCACAGGAAATGGCAATTCAATACCCCGACCGCGTGCATAGTCTTTTATTGGTAAGCACCTGGGCAAAATTCAACAACTACGCGAAAGCAGTATATGAGAATCTGAAGAAGATTCGGGCAACAACAAGCCTGCAACATTTTTCTGAATTACTTCAGCTGTGGATATTTGCACCGCCGTATTACGAAAATAACTGGGAGGAATTGAGGCAATCTGCAGCGAATGTCCCTGATCGCCCGCAAAGCCGCGAAGGTTTTGAAGGCCAGCTTGACGCATGTATTCATCACGACAGTGTAAACCGCCTTTCCCGAATTTCTTGTCCCGTTCACATTACTGTTGGTATGATGGACATTTTTACGCCACCTGAATTTTCATATTTGATTAAAGAGAAGATTTCGCAGTCGACCTTAAGTACTTATCCTCAGGGTGGACACGTTCATCATTGGGAAGACCTGGACAGGTTCAATAGGGAGACGCTTGAATTTTTATTAAACAATTAATTATGCACGACATCCGATTTGCCTGCGAAACGTATACCTGGCAGATGCCCGGAGAGCAATATAAAGGCAGGCTCGAACACATCATGGAAGTGGCTTCGCGCGCCGGTTATAAAGGAATAGAACCGGACTCCAGTTTTCTTCATCACCTGGAAGATCCCGCACTTATGAAACAAGCGTTAGATAAATATGCGCTTGACTTGTCGGTATTTTGTTACGTTGAAGACTGGAGGCATTCTGAAGAAACAGCAGAAGAGCGCAGTCGCGCAGAGAAATGGATTGCATTCATGGAGCATTTTCCAAGGGCATTGTTCTTATTGGTGCAAATGCCGGGGAAAGACAGGAACGACCTCCAGGAGAGGCAGCGTAACCTGTTGAGTTGTGTAAACAGCATAGCCCGCCGTGCTTCAGACAAGGGAATTATTTGTTCATATCATCCCAATTCGCCGGAAGGCTCGGTATTCAGAACTGAAGAAGATTATAAGATTTTATTGAACGGGCTTGATAACCGTGTGATTAAATATACTCCTGATGTTGGTCACATCGCGAAAGGTGGAATGGATCCATTAGCGATAATTAAGGAATATTATAGCCTGGTGAATTGCGTTCACTATAAAGACATGTTTGCAGACGGAAGATGGGCAGCAATGGGAGAGGGAGTTATTGACTTTGTAGAAATCACCAATTACCTGAAAACTATGGGATTTAATGGCTGGGTGGTTGTTGAAAGTGAAAGCGATGAAGCCATCGATCAACCTGACCTTGTGGCTTTAAAAGACGGAATATTTATCAGGAACGTACTGGAGCCATTGATATCCCATCAATCGCGCACCCGCTTCAATGAAGAACTTTAGAAATACGCTCAATAAAAAAGCTTAAAACCTGTTTGTTGAATAATTCACTTTAAAATACATTCAACCAACAGGTTTTAAGCCCAGGTTTTTCAATCAGCAAAATTTATTTCGCGGCGGCGATCCTGATTCCAAGATGCACGTTATCGCGAATCAGATCATCTGGTTTACCGGGATAAACTATTCCCCATTGTTTACGGTCGATGTTGAACTTAGCGATGGCTTCTGCCTTGTCGCCGTTTACAGTAATCTTAGCAGGGAACTCAATGTTTTTGGTTACACCCTTAATGGTCATGTTACCGCTAATGGTGTGCGTTGGATTGCCAACTTTGTATTCATTGATTTCGTCCTGTCTTGGATCTGCGGTGTCAGCAACTGCTCCTTCAAACGGACGAAGACTGGTCAGTTCGAAAGATGCTTCAGGATGTTTTTCAACGTCAAAAAAGTCAGCCGATTTCAGATGGCCCAATAATTTGGTGTTTGCATCCGCTGGTACTTCCTTTGGACCTGAAACGCTCAGATTGGCAACATCCATCACAAATTTACCACCGGTCACTGCACCATCTTTAACGTTGAGTTGTCCGTTCTTGATCGGAACGACGCCGGTGTGATAACCGGTTACTTTGGTACCGATCCATTCGATCTTGCTGTCATTGGTATTGACCTGCCATGATTCGTCTGCATTAGCAGATACTTCCTGTGCATCAGAAGTTTTTGCCTGGTCGCTTTCAGGAGCGTCGGAGCATGCAGAAAATAGAGCCAGGACAGCCAACAGGCCAGTGGGATTGAGTTTCATTGCGTCTTATTTAGGTTTTTGGTGAACAAAAATGCATAAAAATCATGCCGCTCAGAACACAAAATGTTCTTAAAATTGCTAATCTACTACAAGGCAGTTGATATGTTGCGGAGACATCAGGCTTTGTTGAATTCGAGGCATATCCATTTTTCCCTTTTCGATTTTCCTGCGAAAACGAGCTTATGTGTTTCTGCAAGCTCCAGGATATGTTGTTCATCGTCTTCCAGCAGCCCGGAAAACAGGATTGTTCCGCCGGCAGTCAGTTGAGTCGTGAAAAAATTGAAATTGTCGGATATTACATTCCTCGTGATGTTGGCCAGGATGATATCGAAGTTTCCCAATCCTTCAGCGCTTTCCCGCTGTAAAAGTTTGACCTGATCTGCGCCATTCATTTTAAAATTTTCTGAAGCATTTTCGATGCTCCAGCTATCGTTGTCGACCGCCAGCAAATCTGCAGCACCCATTTTCCAGGCAAGCAAGGCAAGCACACCAGTACCTGTACC
>JAFAGE010000170.1 GCA_023423015.1 Bacteroidota bacterium | reverse complement strand
CCTGCATTCGCGAAAAAGAAGGAGCCGTACTCTGCAGCTTCCGGTACGAGCATGGAGAACTTGCTGAAGTGAAGCAATATACTGCTGCTGGCGTTCTGAAAAACCGGTACTGCAGTCCGCAAACCTTGTTGGTTTTGGATAGCTCCATTTCCATATCCCGAATCATTGACAACGCGGGTGTCAGCGATACGATATATACCTCATATTTTTTTGAAAACCAACGGCTGGTAGAGCAGAAGACGCGTGTGGGATCTTTAAGGCCGGAACGAAGGCATGTTTCTACAAGGAGATATTTTTACAACAATAAGGGAAACCTTGATAAATGCATATACAGCAGCGACAGCACATCTGTCACCTTGTGGCGCGTTACGGCATCCGACAATAAGAAGAACCTGGCCTTTCACTGCTCACCGTTGCTTTTTCTTTTTGCTGGTATTTATACATTCAGCGGAATGGGTGAAAACAACGCAACCCACGTGGAAGATGCCTGGGGAAGAAAGAAAGAGTTTGGTATTTCTTACAACGACTATGGTTATCCTATCGCAATCAGCGATAAAGCTGACGGATATGTGAAGCAGGAGTTTGTTTGGTGAATGGTGAATAGTGAATGGTAATCCGTTTTCGCTAAAGCTTCGGTGGAAGTGAAAAGGTGAAAGATAAAAGGTGGACTAATTAAATGATCATATGAAAACAAATCGCTTACTGATTATCCTGGGTTTATTGATTACAATTTTTGGCTGCAGGAAGAATTCCGGTGGAAAGGAACCGGAAGATTCCCTGATGCTACTGGACACACTTATTTCAAACCAGCGCTTGCAGAATGGTAATATCGAAACAGAACGCTATTCATTTGAATACAATGATGACTGGCAGGTAACGGAGATATTTAAGGAAATACGCAACGTACCTGCGGCACGGTTTACCTACGCTTCAGGTACGCTGAACTCAATTACCATCTATGGACCGAATGGCGGAGTTTATCGCACACACACTTCGCCAGAAACGTTGCAGGTATATGATGATTCAACATTCTATTACTATACCTTTCCGAATTTTCAGTCGCCTGTTCCAGACACTTTCAAGGTGACCCTTCATCATGCCGATACTGTGATCAGCCGTATAGATTATGTCCACATTTCGCAGTCCATGACGGAACTGTCAAAGAATTCTTACGAGATGAGATATAGAGATCGAAATCTCTACGAATCCGGACATGTGTTTAACGGTAATTTCCAGGCAGACTTTGGCGTCTACTCGTGTGACGATAAGATTAACCCCATGAGGTACCTTTCGCCAGTGGTATACGAATACCTGCACTACGAACTTGGTTTTTCAATGGGAATTAACAACGTTACGGGAATAATTATTAGCGGCAGCAATGAACTACTCGAGTATGAGTACACGTACAATGAAGACGGCTTACCGCTGACGATGCGCGAAAAAGGGCAGAACTATTATTTGTATGAGTTCAGGTATCGGAAGCAGGGGTGAAAGGAGAAAGGTGAGGAGATGTTCTTCATTCTTAATTGGTGCTGGCCGACACTATTTCATATCTCACGCTTTTTGCTCCTTTCGGTGGATTGGTTTTGAACCGGAAGGTGATGCTCGATGAGGCGGGCAGCGGCCCGTGCTGGGTGAAACGTTTTGTACCTATCGACTGCCCGCTTGCATCGAGAAACCATGCTTCGATCACGATGTTGCGGAGTTGTGCCTGGTATCTGCTGGTGATCGTACCCTCCAGCACTCCTTCAAAGATCAGATTCTTCCTGAATGTGCCGGTAACCGTGAGGTAGCTTGCAGGGTTCACTCGTGTTTCTATTTGCCTGCGTGGTTCTTCCACAATTTCTTCAGCAGTTTCGTTTCCCGGTTTTTGACCTGATTCCTGTCTTGTCGTTTTTTTCGGGGCTGGTTTTTTACCCGGCTTCGCAGTTTCTTTCTTTTGTGTTTGCGCACCGAATCCCGGCAGGAAATTCATATTGGTATTTGCAGTATCACTCGTCACGTCCCGGGTGGTACCTGTATCCCATTTCATCCGGTTCGCCATCGTGTCGAGATCAATCAGTTTAACCGTGTCTTTTGTTGGCGTAACGGCATTGTCAGACGAATCTTCTTCGTCTTTCGTTAGTGAATCTATATTCAGTGTTTCTGCGATTGCTGTTTTATCATCGGAATCACGAGAGAAAACAAAATAGGCAAGAACTGCAAGTATTACTACAGCACCTCCTGCAATTGCTAATTTTTTGAAGTCAAATCCTCCCGTAGTTGCGCTTGCCGGTTGCGAAGCTGTTTGCGCAATATTTTGGGCAGGTGTTGCTGGTACTGGCGGTGGCGTAGGCCTGGCAGCAGGTGGCGGCGGTGGAGGTGGAGTTTTCGCGGCGAAAAGAAATTGAAGTTCCGGAACGGTGCCGGCAGCTTGCCATTCCTTCATGCCTTCTTTCCACACGAGCGTATCAGCGCGAATGCCCGCATTTTTCAATTCCTCTGCAGATATGGGCCCTGCCTGCTCCGATTTGGAGTTAAGATAATAAAACTGCATGGTCTACAAGGTCTAGGTATCTTAAAGTTAATCTTTCGTGCCCGAATGGACAAAGATTGGGAGATGGCTGGCTGCCATCTCCCAGTTCCAATGTTCCGCCTGCCGCAAGACCGTTAAAAAACGGTATTATTTTACAGTGTAGTTTGCCAACTTGCATCCATGCCCCAAAGCCCGTCCATATCCCTGTTCACTGTGGTGATGAATCGTCTCCATCACCTTCGTATAACCCTGCCCGAAAACCTACGAAACAACAACCTGTCAAATACCGAATTCGTTGTGCTCGATTATGGATCGTGCGACGGCGTGGGAGACTACATCCTTCAAAACTTCGTTGCCGAATTGCAATCGGGCAAGCTGCGCTACTTCCGGGAACAGGCTACATATTTTGACCGTTGTAAATCGCGCAACATGGCGGCGTCGCTGTGTTCGGGAGATGTAATCTGTAATGTGGATGCCGATAATTTCACCGGTGTTAATTTCGACCGGTATCTTCAGAATCAATTTCTCGGATTGAGCAATGTATTTGTTTCGGCGCTCGGATCGTCTACATGTTCCACCGATTCACTTGGCCGTATCGCCATGCGCAAGCGCCACTTTATACGCTGCGGCGGATATGATGAATCATTCCGGGGTTACGGTTATGAGGATTATGATTTGAATGCCAGATTGCAGCGGATGGGCTTAACAAAAGTTGTAATTGAACACGACCATTACCTCCAGGCTATTTCGCATGGACGTGCAGAGCGGATTTCAAATGAATGGCACTACAACAACCTGCAAACGTTGTACACGCAACAAATAAACGACGTTAACCGGGTGCTTTTATTCCTTTTCAGGGATGGCACCTGCGAATACGGGTTAGTAGTGGAGAACGAAAAAGGTTTCAAATTTTCCCTGGCGGGCGGCGCATGGCAAAAGGGAAGCTGGAGCGACAGCGGCGATCACATTGCCCTGGAATTTGGCCAGCTAAAAAGTTCGCTTAGAAAATCGGGCGACCTGCTGGTAGGAGGGATGCACTTCCTTCGCGCTGAACAGGATACCCGCGTGATGGAAGAAAGCATTTTATTCAACACAGAGATCGCCAACCGGTACCGTTATCATTCATCGGAAAAACCAATAAACCTAAAAAATACAGAGAATGGCATCACCAAACATTACGTGGTCAGCGCTCGGCAGGAAGCATAATTCCAGCGTTGCACAACAGGCAATTGAAATCACCGAAGAAGGCCGAAGTGTGTCAATGGGCCCAGGTGAAGAACCCTATGGAGTTGCTGTAGACGCACCTCTTGCGGTTCAGCTTATCCGCAACTTCTGGAAAAAATTCCGCTCAGAAGCTCCTGAAAAAACCTGGCTTCGCACCACTTTCGAACAGTCGCGCGCAATCACGTTCGACAAGAACATTTTACTCAAGATCCTCAGTCAGCCCAAAAGCGAAGGCATCCGTTTTTATTTTTGTTTGAAAAACACCGAAAAAGGGGATGTATTGTCGTTGGTAGCGGTGGGTGTTGATGAAAAAGGAAAGGACCTGCTTTATGAATTCAACGCGGAAGTGCAGAAATCCGGAATCGAAAATATCCCGACGCGTTCGCTGGTAGCAGAGTATGGTCATCCTCCCGGATTTGCATCTGAACCTGACCCCGGACTGGAGCCTTTTGTTTTATTCCGTTATAGTGAGATTTAGGTATATTTCCGAAAAAAGTTCTGGAACCCTATTACTGGTTATATCATAGTTTAATCCTGATAGCCTGGTGCCTTGCCGCTGCATTATGGTGGCAACGCCATACCCGATACCGCCCCCTGTGCTTGCTTCTTGTCGCTACGTTTATCGTTGAACTGGGAGCAGAACTGGCAATAGCTGCCAAAGTTGATTTTACCTGGATGTATCACCTGTTTGTGGTAGTTGAGTACTCGCTGATCAGCTGGTATTTCTCAAACATTGTTGATAAAAAATTCAGAAAGGTCATCCTTGGCAGCATACCCTTTTTTGTGCTCGTGAGTTTGTCAATTTCATATTGGATGTACGGTTTTCGTTCTTTTCCCGGAATGAACATCAACACCGAAGGAATACTGGTATCTATCATTTCAAGCTACACGTTGCTCAATCTGCCGGATGCCACCAAATACAACAGGATGGTGCAGCATCCGGACTTTTGGATCTGTTTCGGATGGATGGCTTTCTTTACCGGAACTTTCCTGTTACATGGTTTGTATTCGTATCTCCACGGTCTGGATCGGATGCAGGCTCTTGAATTGTTTACATGGATAAACAGACCATTGAATATTGTTTTATACAGTTGCTTGATTACTGGTTTTCTATGCGTGATACTACGGAAATCTACTTTACGCTCATTTTAGCGTCTGTCTTCTTCCTGCTCCTGGTTACTATTATCGTAGCCAGCACCTGGAGATACTATGCCAGGCGCCGCGACCACGAACTTGCCGTTCAGCAATTTGAACAAACCCTTCTGCAAACCCGGGTTGAAATCCAGGAGCAGACGTTCACCGCAATTTCGCGCGAAATGCACGACAACATCTGCCAGATGCTCAGTCTCGCTAAATTGAACATCAACACCGTGCAGTTGCACAACGAGGTACAAACACAAACCAAACTCGAAGAAAGCACATCCCTTATCACTCAAAGTCTGCAATCGCTTCGCGACCTTGCAAAAAGTCTCCAGGGAGGTTCAATACAACAACTCGGATTGCTGTCGTCCCTCGAACTGGAAATGCGGCGTATCGAAAAACTGGGAGTGATGCAAACCGCATTCAGGGTATTTGGTGAACCTTTTAATGTTGACGAAAATAAATGTGTCATAATTTTCCGCATTGCGCAGGAAGCCATTCAGAATGTGCTTAAACATGCCGAAGCCAGCGTGGTAGAAATGCAGGTGAAATTTTCACCGGCAGAAATGGAACTGGTGGTGAAGGATAACGGCAAAGGAATCGATCCGGCCGTAAACACTGATGGTAGCGGCCTTCGCAATATCCGCGACCGGGCAAGGATCATCGGCGCAACCCTGCGCATCGAAAAGTCCGATACCGGCGGAACAATGATCAGGTTAACTTTACCAATATGAGCAAGGTAATTGACATTGCATTGGTCGACGATCATGTGTTGCTGAGAAAAAGCCTCGCCGACATGCTACAGCAGCGTGGACACAATGTGGTGCTCCAGGCCGACAATGGAAAACAGCTTACTGAAAAACTCGACCCGGCCAATCTGCCACAGGTAGTGCTGATGGACATCAATATGCCGATTATGGATGGCTATGCAGCATCGCAATGGGTTCGCGCCAATTATCCCGAGATCAAGATCCTGGCATTGTCGGTTTACGACGATGAGAACGCCATTATACGCATGCTGCACTGCGGGGCGAGAGGATATGTGTTGAAAGACTGTGAACCAGAAGAATTGACCCGCGCCATTCAGATCATAAACGACAAAGGCATCTATCATAGCGAACTCGTCAGCTCAAAACTGATGCACAAACTTCAGGGAGGAAGCAATGGCGTGAACAACGTGCCCGTCACCGCCAACGTGCAGCTAACCGAAAAGGAAAAACAATTCCTGCGACTGAACTGCTCGGAGATGACGTACAAGGAAATAGCGGCTATGATGCATATCAGTCCCCGAACCGTTGATGGCTACCGCGACACCCTGTTTGAGAAACTCGAAATTAAAAGCCGCGTAGGGTTGGTGTTGTTCGCGATAAAGAATAAGATTATTGAAATCTGAGAAGAACGGGCATAGGGCATAAGTCAGGAGCGTCAGGACAAAGGGCGGAGGGCGGAAGGCATCTGCCTATAAAAAAGCCCGCCAATAAGGCGGGCTGTCAGGATAAGGTTTGGATCTTCACCAACCGCGAAGACCCTGGGAAACGATGAGATCAGAGTAAGTTGATTTGATAGCACGAAGATCAGGGAGGAAATCTTGCTGAACAACGTGAAAAACACCGTAAAGAAGGGGGTGTTTTAACGGTAGTGGAGGAAATTTTTTTTGTTTTGTATGCCTATTTAGCACGTGACTTTTCACCTTTCACCTCTCACCTTTCACCTCTCACC
>JAFAGE010000165.1 GCA_023423015.1 Bacteroidota bacterium | reverse complement strand
GGTGAGAGGTGAAAGGTGAGAGGTGAGAGGTGAAAGGTGAAAGGTGGAAATTCCTTTCACTTCTGCCTTCTGCCTGCCCCTACAGTCCACTTAACGTCAAGCCGATCGAAAATGGCCTCACATCAGGGCCCTGGCCTTCTTTGAAGAATGCATTTACCTGGTAGCTTCCGAACAGGGAGAAGTTACCCAAACCTGCGCGGGCTGTTACAGCAATGCGGGTTGTGTTGAAGTATCTTTTAGATTTCTCTTTTTGGATGAGATTGTTGATGCCCTGACCGGCGCTGTTCTGCAGGTTTTTACCCTTGGTAGTTGCGCTCAGCATGGTACCTACTTTTGCACCAATCGCTGCTTTGAAGCTGCTCTTCGGTTTAGCGGGATTGTGCGTGTACCTGAACTCTACAGGTGCTTCGAGGTATGTGGTGAGTAGCTTGTATTTTTTATAGCGTATGGTATCCGATACATTTTCGAACACGATGGTATTGCTGCCTCTTCTGCCTGCAATATCAATATATGTATCCTTAAAGTAGATGTTGCTTGAGCTTATACCCGCACCCACTGCTATGCTCAACTTCGGATTGGTTTTGAAAGGGAAGTCGAACAACAGGTACATATTGAAACTGCGCGATGCACCGCGAATGTTAAGCGAATCGGGAGCATTTGCCCAGTTGTCGATACCCAGCTGTAAAAGCAGGTGATCTTTTGAACGGTTTGCCAGGCCCAGCTGAGCCAGGTTCAGTTTGGCTTTGCGGTCCTGTCTTTCATCTTCTGCTTCGTCGATCAGCACGCTTGGATCTGTGATCGGTAAAGTATCTACCGTTTGTGGCACCGTATCAGTTAAGGGGTTTACCACCGTAGAATCCTGGGCAAAAACAAAAACCGACGACACGAGTGCGAAACAGATCCCAAAAAGTTTTTTCATACTACCTGTTGAGGTTCAAAAGTATTCCCGCTTAAGTGAATAAAAGGTTAAGATGCAAGATATTGCTCAATCCCTTAGTTCGCTGCGGGGAGCAAAGGTAACGGAAGAGGCGGCAAACGGCAAACAGCAATTAAGGGCGGAAGGTGGTGAACGCAGGGAGGATTAGACAGGTGAAAGGCAGATGGTAGATGGCAGGTGGCAGATGGCAGATGGGAGGTGGCAGGTGGCAGATGGCACATGGCATGTGGCATGTGCCATGTGGCAGATGAAGTATTCTTTTCACCGCTCACCTATCACCGCTCACCTTTCACCGGCGTCACCAGAAACTCCCCTTTCAGTATTTCATACAGCGAATGCTTCTGTATCATCACCGCTGCAATGTTGGCCATAAGCGCCGCGAACATCAGGTGGAAGATGACGCCGTGGCGGTCCGTCATTTCCAATACCAATATGGCCGAAGTAAATGGTGTTTGTGTTACGCCGGTTAAAAAGGCTACCATTCCGCATAAGATCAGCACGTTTGCATTACCTGCTGTGTATTCAAATAATCCCGAAAACAAACCGCCAACCGCTGCCCCGGCAGCCAGAGACGGCGCAAACACACCGCCTGCAGCACCTGAGTTGAATGATATCACCGTGCCGGCTACACGAGCTGCTGCAGTTGATACATCAACAGTCTTGTTATCGGAAAATAGCACACCATTCATCAGATCTTTACCGCTGCCAAATATGGCATCGGTGAAAAAGTAGCCGATCAAAGCAACAACACAGCCCGATCCAAATGCGAACAACAGGTTTTTAGAAAAGTTGAATCCACTCTTTTTGGCACGTATCCAGAGTATCAGTTTACTCATGCCAGCACCGGCAGCACCTGCCAGGGCGCCAACAGCGCCCACCGCGAGAAATAATACGAAACCTGTTCCCGCAACAAGCGGATATCCCAAATACAAGTAAGAACCAAGTATACCCTGCGCCGTTAAACCGGCTATGATCACCGCTACAAATAAACTGGAACGAAAGAAGCGGATGTGAATCTTCGCCAGTTCTTCCATCGCAAATACAATTCCTCCAAGTGGCGTGTTGAACGCAGCAGCCAGTCCGGCAGCTGCACCGGTGATGATGTAGTTCTGCGACGATACTTTCGGCCACGAGGCGGGTACCAGCTTATCTACTGTTCTGAAAATCGAACTGGCGATTTGTATCGTAGGACCTTCGCGGCCAACGGCACCGCCGCCTTGAATCATCAACAGGCTGGAGAATATTTTAGTAATGATTACCCGAATGCTGAGCAGTTCATCTATATGTGGTCCATTCTTTTTGCGGTCGGTTTCAAGTACGGCCATCACCTGCGGAATGCCGCTGCCCTTTGCGTATGGTGCGAAATAATACACCATCAGGTATGCACCGGCAAACGATAAAGGTGTAATGATCAGCACCGAAACCGGCTTCCAGGTGTGGAGACTGTGAAAAGCGCTTTCGGCGATTCCGAAAAGCAGGGTGTAGATAATTGCAAGTAAACCCGTGATTATGGAAGCGATCCAGAGTGGCAGTCCCTTCATCAGGTTCGTTCGGAGCGAGAGCGCATGCTCGTTGTTCAACATCAGTGCCGCCCGTTCCCACAACCACTTCCTCCAGCGATTAACCATGTTCAAACTTACTCACATTCTCCTCCATTTCGCGCACACCCAAATCGCCCAGGGTATTTTTAATTTGTACGAAGTGACGTTGCTCGTGTGCTATGAAGAAGCGGAAGGTATCTCCGAGTTTCAATGCAACAAGGCTGGTGAGTGAAGTGGGCACACGTATTCCGCCAAGGTCGAAGCGGCGTGAACGATGTAACAGGTCGATCAGGGCATGCTGGTCTTCCAGGAACGTGTCGAGCGCGTTCTCTACATCAATATTGACTGCAGGCAACGCGCTTTTCATCGCCTTCATTTTATTCTTCACGGTGTTCTCATCTTTCGGACGCATCATCTTGGTGAAGTATTCGCCGAACCAACCTGGCGCATATTCCTGTCGCGTTGTTTCTTTAGCGGCCTGTAATTTCTCGTCGATGGCTTTGAGGTAAAATTTTGAATAGAAGTTCAGATGCTCAATTACCTGCGCTACACTCCAGCGGGATGGATGCGGTTGTTTAAGAAGGTCGGCGTGGGGGAGCTGGCGGAGCTTTTCTGCCTGCAGAATTATTCTACGAACGTCGCTCATTAATGAATCTATCAGGGTTGCATTGTTCAGTTTCATGCTTGAAATATTTTTATTGATCACGATTTCACAACGCAAATATGGATAGCACTAAATTCATAATTATTGGTAAATACCATCATTTATATGCGGATGCTGCCGAGCAGCTTGCTGAAGTTGGTAGCGTCCATCCCAAGATAGGAGGCGATGTATTTATGTGGAACCAGGTTTAAAAGGTGAGGACTACGCTTCATCAGCGCACGAAACTTCTCCTCGTTGGTAAAACATTGTAGCTCTATCTGGCGATACAACACGCCTTTCAGGATCAGGGCGGTTGTATTTAATACCATCTGTTGAATATTCGGGTATTGTTTGATAAGCTGGTGTATCTGGTCGGCAGGTATCCGTAGAAAACGGCTGGCGGTTAATGTTTCCATGTAGTAATTCGAAGGTGTATTCGTAAGCAGGCTATCTGCCACCCCGCTGAACGATGGGGGATAGGTAAATACGATTGTAGCCTCCCGGTTGTCCGACGTCAGATAAAAAGCCCTTTGCACGCCTTCCAGAACGAAATACAGGTACTTTTCCCTTTCCCCTGCCGCAGTAATCAATGTTTTACGTTTGACCTCCAGGGGTTTCCACCCGGCCACAAGAACATCCATTTCCTGCTCCGTAAGAGGGTGTAGAGAGTGAATAAACTGTCTCAGAAGCTGTTCAGGGAGCATTTTGCAAGAATACGAAATTGGCTGCCCTTTCACCGCTCACCTTTCACTTTTCCGCAGCTTGTATATACCACAAATAATCACCATATTTATATAAACATTAAAAATTAACCCTAACACTATGCTCCGCACCCTTTCGGCAATCCTCCTGTTGGTGGTTGTCATCTCCTGTAAAAAAAACAATTCAGACGAAATCAGTCCCGAACACAAAGAACAAGCGGCTAAGCTGCAAACACATCTTGAAGCAAATTCATTCCGCTTAGATAAATACTATTCAGAAAAGCCGATCGACTATATCGACACCGACCAGGTGGTGAAGGCGGAAACTGAATTGTGGCAATATGTGAGCGAATGGCTTCACGACGACGAATATATTTTCAACGCGAATGGAACAGTAACGATCAAACAAAACGCTATTAAGATTCCGACATCAAACTCGGAAACGATTACCAAATCGTTTGATGTGGAGGCCGATAAAGATGGGGTACTGTTCAGGTTTGTGGGACACGAATACCAGGATCTTAACTATCGCCTCATCTCGTTTAACGATTCTGTTGTAAAAGTATCTGCAACGTGGAACAACAAAACGGTAATCTCGGAGTACAAGTTGCTTGAATAATCTACCGCGAATTTATTGACTTGCGGTACCAATATAACTTACCAATCTAGAAAGATCAGCTTCCTTATTGAAGTTGATCTTTTTTTCGTCTATAAATTTCTTCAGATCATCGCGCTTTTCAGGAAACATAGCCAGGATGTTTTTACGCGAAGCAGAAACCTTTTCGCCATCGGCGCTTTTTACGTAGTAGTTGATTGTTTTACTCAGAAGCAACAATTCGTTCACATCAACCTGGTAAGAATTCATCCAGGTATACACCATATTGATCGATTCCATTGCGCTGCTGGTATTCGGAATTCCATACAAGCCTTTCCGCCTGATGTCGGCAATGCGCATCTTCTCGTGTTTCAATAACTGCAACGAATTGTTTGCATTGATCACTTCCAGGCATTCGGGATTGTAGATAAATGTGTCGTTCTTCACAATAATATCTTTCACTGCGGTTTCATCGGCGATGGCGAGCGTGTCGCCCTTTTCATCTATAAACTGGATTGTTTCAAGAATGCGGTTGTAGTTCACCTTGCGGGCGAACGTCATACCATTATGATAACGTATAGTGCCATCGTTGAATTCAGGATAAAGAAACATCTCCTTCATGAAGTTCGCCCACAACTCGCTACCTCCATTAATGTGCATGCGTTCGTGAACTTCCTGGGCAATAGAAGTGAAATAAATTAGCAGGAGACCGAATAAGGTTGTAAGGGATTTCATAGCTATTGCCTAAGGTAGTTCCTTTTTTCTTTTTTTACGTTACCTTTTGCCCGAGTGCGCTTATTGTTAACCAGCAATTTACAGGTGTGCAAGCATACAATTTAATTCGCCCGTACATCAATTTCAGTTATCGCTTTCTGAAGAAGTATTTCAACGGGCGTTCATTTACCATGCTCGACGTGGGTGCAGGAAACCAATCGGCTACCAAAACGACCGAAACATTTCCCCGGTGTAAATATTATGGTCTCGATATTTCGCGCGAATACAACTACCAGCCATCGGACTTTGCGCGCATGCAGGATTTTTATGAAATCGACCTGGTGAAGCTGGATTACACACCTGTTCCTGACAATTTCTTTGACGCAGTCTGGATGGTTCACGTGATTGAACACCTGCCTAATGGCGAAGAAGTATTGCAGAAACTGATTGAAAAGATGAAGCCCGGCGGAATATTCTACCTCGAATACCCGGGCAAAAAGAGCACAACACTACCGTCAATGTATGGCACGCTCAACTTTTACGACGATCCTTCGCATGTTCGGTTATACAATCTTCCCGAACTGAGAAAGGTGTTTGAGAACAATGGCTGCACGGTGTTACGGAGCGGAACAAGGCGAAACTGGTTTTACATTGCAGCTTTACCAATCCGTGTATTAGGAAAGGTGCTAACAAGAAAACGAATTGAAGGGAATTTGTTCTGGGACATTGCAGGGTTTGCAGAATATGTACTTGCACAAAAACGATAACAGTTGATAATGGTAAATCACCTAATTTCAGAATCTATATTCCCTTAACTCGTGAAACAACGCTACTACTCGCTCGATGTATTCCGCGGAGCTACCGTGGCTTTTATGATTCTTGTAAATAATCCCGGTTCGTGGACACATCTGTATTCGCCATTGCGGCACGCCGAATGGCATGGGCTTACTCCCACCGACCTTGTTTTTCCGTTCTTCCTTTTTGCCGTGGGTAATGCTATGGCGTTCACCATGCCGCGTTTACGCGAAGGCGGAGACGCATCGTTCTGGGCCAAAGTGATTCGTCGTACGGCTTTGATATTCCTTATTGGCTTATTCTTAAACTGGTTTCCCTTTTTCCAGTGGCAGAACGATGAGCTGGTGTTTCGAAGCTGGACCTGGACCACGCCCGATGGAGAAGTGCGCGGCATCAGGATACTCGGAGTGCTGCAGCGAATAGCACTTGCCTATTTCTTCGCATCTGTAATTGTTTATTACTTAAAGCAACGTGGCTCAATCTGGGCAGGAGCTTTCTTACTCATATTGTATTGGGTGCTTTGCATAGCCGGAAACCCTGCGGATCCGTATAGCCTTGAGGGATGGTTTGGTAACGATGTAGACCGCGCTGTGCTTGGCGAACCGCATATGTATCACGGAGAGGGAGTTCCATTTGAGCCGGAAGGATTGGCGAGTACGTTAACGTCAATTGTGCAGGTAATTGTCGGTTACCTGGTTGGAGATTACCTCCGCAGGCGCGGATCTGTCGCGAGCCCCTTGCAAAGTAATGGAGCGGGAACGCATCCTGTTTATCAAACCATCGCAATATTATTCATCGCAGCTACTGCGCTGATGTTCGGCGGATATTTCTGGGGGCTTGATTTCCCTATCAATAAAAAGATCTGGACCAGCTCATACGTGTTGTTGACATCGGGACTTGCCATCGCCACATTGTGTACACTCATCTACTTTATTGAAGTAAAGAACAAACGCGGTGCATGGAGCCGGTTCTTCGATGTATTTGGTAAGAATGCATTGTTCATTTACGCCATGAGCGGCATCATTCCAAAGCTGTTGTTCATCATCCGCATACCTAACGGTACAAACGACGAGGGCAAAACCGTGTACACCAGTCCATGGGGATGGTTCCACGAAAACATCACTTCTCACTTTCCCGGACCGCCTCAGAACGGATCACTCGTATTTGCGATATGCAATGTGTTGCTGCTATGGCTGATTGCGGTGTGGCTCGACAGGAAGAAAATTTACATCAAAGTTTAGACCTCAACTCACTACAATCATTTCGTGTTCGTGCAATTGCGGTAAGTTAAACTGTGCCCAGCCATTCGAAACTTTGCTGTTCAGCCGCCTGTTATTTACCCGCAGGTGCACATCGTTTCCCGAAACGCCGGGTATTAGTTTGAGGCGAATAATCAATGGGCCTACCGTAATCATTTCATCCATTGGCGGTTTGAACGCCGCCTCGCTGGTTTGATTTACGAGATGAAGAATGAGCCGGTTTTTCTGTTCATACACCACGCAGCTGATCAATCCCGGTCCCTGAACTTCTACTACGTTGTTGTTATTGTTTAACCAGCCAATGATGTTCTTTAATAGCAATCCATGATCGGGTAAATTCGACTTCGCATATAACCCGTCTATACCGGCAGGCATGAAGGCAATACGCGATTTGTTGTTGGTTTCGCGTAAATAAAGTGCGCCAATATTAGTGCGTGGTTCCCGCATCCATGCAGTTTCGGGAGGGTATACCGGAAACTGCGGAACAAACGTGAGAGGAACAATCACATCGTTCGATTTGTCCAGCTCATCAACAAAACCTCCGAAAGGAAGCAGATCAGTTTTCTCAAATCCTTTCAGCACTGTATGTCTCTTACCGGATATCGATGGCTCAGTTCCGTTCACCGGACCTTCAACACCCGCACGTAGCTCGGGAATAACACGCAGATAAGTATGATAACTTGAATTCCAGGCAAGCTTCGGCATTGATGCTTCATCGGTTGGTTTAACGCCTTGCTTACGGCGTACGCCGAATATTTCTGCAAGCTGGTAGTCCACTTGTTGTTCACCCCATTCATTGTACCAAGATGTTTCACCTGTAGCCAGGAGATTTCCTCCGCGATCAACGAATTGTTTGATCTGATTTGCCTGTTCACTGCTCATACAACCAATGTTCGGGAGAACAAGCGTTGTTATGTGTTTAGGAAGATTGCCCAGATCGTTTATGTGTACAGGTATATACGGAGTACGCGCTTTAACGAGTGCGTGAATGATGCCCTTGAAAGGCAGTTCCACTTTTTCATCTGCATCATCACGACCAAAGAAATCAGTATTCACCTGCGACCATACTACTGCCACAGAGGCAACGGGCGTACGATCTGTGAGATATTGTTCGTTTTGTTTATGCCATTGCATTACCGGTGCTGCGGTGTCGTACATGCGGCGGTCTTCGTGATAAGCAGCAACATGATGCCACCACGGTTGAATCCCTCCGGCAATCCCGTTTATCATCCACATGCGCGCTTCCAATGCGGGTTTAGCGCTTACGCGAAAAGTTGGTGAACCTGCCTGGTACATGGCCATACTTTCCGGCATAAGCTTGTGCCATCCTAACATGCCATGCACCAACATGCCGAAATTCGTGTTGTGCTGATGAAGTTCATTATTGCCGCGGCTCTGATGGTCGAGCATCATAATGTCGGCACGTTTGCATATGGCATGATAGTCGCGGAATGATCTTGACTGGCCGGCAATAGACCCGCTGTTCATACCGCTCCAGGTGCAATCTTTTCCACCTGCTTCTTTTGTAACCTGGTTATTCAATTCCCAAATCTTAATGCGTTGTTCGTAGTTCCACCTGATCCATTCACGGTACACCTTATTGTTCCAATCTTTCTTTTCAGGAATATCAAAACCCGTTTTTTGTTTGAAACTACTCTTGCAGTTGTTGCAGTAACAAATCATGTCGCGGGTAATTCCGCTCCAGCTATTATCGGTAAAACCTTCCGGTTTGTACCTGGTGGCGATTTCGCGCAACACTGCGGGGATGTGCTCGCTATAGTATGGTCCGAATATACACGACAGATACAATTCACCGGCTTTGTAAGGTTTCCCTTCCCTGTCTGCGGTAAACCAGTCGGGATGCGCCTTGTAGAATTCCTCATGTGCGCGGTTCGAATCCATTCGGGCGAAAACGGCCAGGCCGTCATTTTGCGCAGTCTTACATAACTCGCCGAAGAGGTCTTTCCCATTAAGGAAAGCAGCTTGCTTATGCAGCGAAACTTCACTTGGATAATATGCTACTATGCCGCCGGCATTGATGATTACTCCCTCTGTATTCGTCTTCTTCCAGTATTTTCTCCACCACTCCACATCGTATTGCTGCGGATCTTTTTCGGTGATGTTCACCTGTCCCCAGCGTGTCACTTTGCGATACCATGGCAGTTCGTTGTTTTTAATGGATGAACTCTCTTGGGTAATTGGCGAAAGTGGATTAAAAGTGGCCAGCATAGCTGAACCCGCGATCGTCTGTTTCAAAAACGCTCTTCTTCCGGAACCGGCATCGGATGATGTTGACATGAAAATGTTGGATTTATTGGTTCGCAGTTAAAAAATTTGCCTATCTAAAGTATTGATGTTCAACATTGCTTTTTCGGGCAGATTGATCTTAATCAATAGAATTAACTGTCCTGTTAACATTATCAAGGATGTTACTAAATTATGGCATAATCTAACATTTTGACTTCTACGAAATATCGCATTGTGTACGCGGAAGATGATGAAGACGACCGCATGTTTTTTACCGACGCCTTCGAACCACTGAACGAGGATATTGAGCTGATCACTTTCCACAACGGGTACGAAGCATATAAAGGAATTTTAAATATGGCCGAAGAACATGCATCCCCATGCCTGGTGGTGCTCGATATCAACATGCCTGTGATGAGCGGCCGCGAAGTACTGAAGCTGATGCGCAGCAACGAGAGATTGAAAGAAATACCTGTGGTGCTATTTACAACGTCTTCGCTAGACAGAGATAGGAGCTTTGCAAAAGAGTTTAATGCAGAGTTTATCACAAAGCCGATGGATGCGCGGCAGTTTACACCGGTAATCAGGAAGTTTGTAAGCTATTGTGTAAGTGATATCAGTTTTTCAGACCAACAGTCTGCCTGAAGCTGGTGTTATTTTTCCGAAAACATATTTAGAAACCGGCCTTTAAAATTGGGGATGCTGGCCATTGCAAAGCCTCCGCCCCAATCTTCATTTGCTTCGATAATGAGGGGTCCATCGCGGTCTATAGCAACATCCCATCCGATAGAATGTATGCCATACAGGTAGCGGTGGGTGCTGGTTACGAGTTCGATGCTTTCTTTCAGAAATGGCACGGGGAAGTTTTCAAACCTCAGACCTGAGTCGGGATGCACTTCAACGCGCCGTCCGTATTTGGGTTTGAAGTAGCCATATTTTTTAAGTAAACCGGTTTCAAGGTCTATTCCGATAGCGATACCTCCGCTCGACCAGTTATCGATCGTGCTCTGGCCGGCACCTACGCGCATAGCAGCATAAAACACTTCGATGTTCCCGTTGCGATTGAATGTTACAATGCGCAACGTGTTGATGGCATCGGCATATACCACGTTGAAACTTTCGTGTTGAATAATGCGTTCCTGTAGAATATACGGGCCCTTGATCAGCTTTATGAATTCGGAAACAGAGATGGGTTTGTTTTGTACGTACAGGTTGCCATTTTCGATTTTCAGCAGGAATGCGCCTGTTCCTTGCAAACCTGCCAGTTGTTTACAGAATCCATCAACGTACAGGTCTTTATTCCCCGTGATGCTATTAAGATCTTCTACGCGCATTGTGTCTAACCAGGTGATGGTTTGTTTATCGATCAATGCGATGTTTTTCGGTGAGCGAACACCAATGCTTGTGAAGAATTGCCCTGCAACAAACTTGTCGCGCAGCACTGCGGCATAATTGAAGTTATTCCCTTTCACTCGCAGGTTGCGGCTGTCGCGAATGCGTGTGAATTCTTTATATGCCAACACTTCCTGCGTACGGTCTACGTCTTTCCTGTCGAGACCATACATGTAATAATGGCGGTTTATTTCGCCGTGTTTCAGCACCCACATGAGGTTTTCGCCAATAATTTTCGCCTTGCTTTTCCGGGGTGCTTCGGGAAAGTAGGTTTGTTGTTGCGGATTCGTGAGCACCATAAACTCGCCTACCAGTTTCTTCACACGTGCAATCTTATGCATCAGACCCATAGGGAGATATTTGATGTATAATGTACGAAGAATAGACAAAAGGCAGAAGTGAAGTGCGGATGTTGAGGGACGAAGGGCCAAGCGGAACGTCTTACTCTTTAGTCTACGCCTTGAAAATCTCCGCCACGATCTCCATCGATCTCTTTCTTACTTCCGGGTTGTACACGTGTGTTGCGAATATGATTTCGTCGGGAGTAGTTTGTTGAATGAACTCCTGTAAAGAAGATTTTACGGAAGATGCACTGCCGATAAAAGAATAATGCATCATCTGGAATACACCTGCGCGCTCCGCCGGCGACCATATTTCATCCATTGAATCTACAGGTGGAGGCAGGGGCCTGCGGTCGTTTCTAAATAAGCCTAAGGCAAGTTGGTAAAATGAAGTTGCAACTTTTTCCGCTTCGGCATCACTCTCTGCAGCTATCACGTTTACGCACACTGCCGCATATGGTTTGTCGAGGAATTTTGATGGCGTGAACTGTGATCGATACGCGTGTAGTGCATCCAGCAGGTGGGTTGGGGCAAAGTGAGCAGCAAAAGCAAATGGCAACCCAAGCATGCCTGCAAGCTGTGCGCTGTAGGTACTTGATCCGAGCAGCCAAACAGGCACGTTTGTTCCCTCACCCGGAACTGCACGCACACGGGCATTCGGGTCTTTCGGGCCCAGGTAATTGATCAGCTCAACAACATCGTTGGGGAAATCGTTGATATCACCTTTCAGATTCCTGCGCAACGCGTGAGATGTGAGCGGATCTGTACCAGGTGCACGGCCAAGACCAAGATCAATTCGGTTGGGATACAGCGAAGCAAGTGTACCAAACTGCTCGGCTATGATTAGTGGTGCATGGTTGGGAAGCATCACACCGCCCGAGCCAAGTCGAATAGTAGAGGTACCTGCCGCCACATAGCCGATGAGAACCGAGGTTGCCGACGATGCAACGCTCTCCATGTTGTGGTGCTCGGCGAACCAATATCTTTTGTATCCTAGTTTTTCGGCGTGTTGTGCAAAGCTGAGGCTTCGCTTAAATGCATCTGCTGCAGAGGCGTCGCCTTCTACAATTGTAGCGAGATCTAATATGGAGATGGGAATTTCTTCTAACGTTTTCATCCTGCCTTTTTTTAATTGACCAACAGCAAAATTCGGAACTTAAAACTGAATGTTGTGTTAGAAAAAAGTTGGATTATCTTAACCTTATGAAACTTTAGACCCATGGATGAACTCGAAAGCCTTCTTTCCGGAGGTGACAGAAGATCGCTGGGCGCAAGTCAAACATTGCTCTCGAACATTAACTCACAAAAGCAGTTCGATAAGCTGTTTTCATTTTTAAATCATCAGGACCGGCTAGTGGTGATGCGCGCTTCAGATGTGGCCGAAAAAGTTACGATCGCAAAACCAGAGTACCTGAAGAAGCATAAAGCCGGGATGATAAGGCTGGGCCAAAGCGCAAAAGATGCAGAATTAATCTGGCACCTGG
>JAFAGE010000151.1 GCA_023423015.1 Bacteroidota bacterium | reverse complement strand
GGTGAAAGGTGAGAGGGCATAGGGCATAGGGCATAAGAAAGTGTAAACTAGTTATAAATCTCTCACTTCTCACTGCTCACCGTTCACCGCTCACCTCTGCCATCTCACAGTCTTTTCATTCCCGTCTTGGTAAACTCAATTTTTCGTTGTTTGTATAGGTTTCCCGCGGTCATCTTGAATGTTTTTTTACTCATTCCAAAAAACGAGTAAATGTCTTGCGGATCTGATTTGTCGTTGTAAGGCAGGTAACCATTATTCTCTTCCAGCAATTGCAGAATTTTTTCGGATTCATCCTGTACACGTTGGTAGCCTGGTTTTCCTGCCACTACATCAATCCTGTTGTCGGGATAAATATTCTTTATAAAGCCTTCAAAGCTGTCGCCGATACTGATGTCGCGGTACACCTCGTTGTAATGCAAAACACCTGTGTGCCGGTGATTGATGATGGTAACATACCCGATGTCGGTGCGCCTGTAAACGGTAAGGTGCACAATATCTTTCTCTTTCACGGTGAGATTGCTGTTGTCGAGAAAGGGCTCTATCTTCTCTGTTGCCGCCATTCTTCCGGTTCTTTCATCAATGAAAATCTTAACGAGGTATTCACCGCCCGGTAACATGCGCGACAATTGTTTGGAACGGGGAACGAAAAGGTCTTTCATGAGACCATTATCAAGAAAGGCGCCCATTGCGGTAGAACTAACTGCACGCAGTTTTACAATATCTCCTACTTTACCTTTCGGCTTTTGTGTAGTGGCTATAAGACGGTCTTCTGAATCATGATAGACAAAAACCCGGATTTTATCACCCACTTTGCTGCCTTCGGGCACATATCGTTTGGGTAACAAAATGCCTTCCTGCCCGTCGTCGAGGTAAACACCAAAGTCAACCGCGCGGTTGATCTCGAGATCGTTGTAGTCTCCCACCTTTATCATATTCGAAAATTAAGATTATCTGCCAAATTGCAACTGCTCATTGTAACTTGGGGAATGAAATTAACGGCAGCCCTCCTGGTGGTACTCGCCCTGCTTTTCGCCGGCTTATCCACCCATGCACAATCAAAACCTGTGCTCAATCATATTGCATTGTACGTGAAAGATCTGAAAAAGAGCACAACGTTCTACACCGATATACTTAAACTCGATACGATCCCGGAACCCTTTCACGATGGAAAGCACACCTGGTTCGCAGTATCGGAACACAGCCACCTCCACCTGATCGAAGGAGCAAAATCGGTTACGACACACGACAAAAATTCTCACCTCTGCTTCAGCGTGCCTTCTGTTGATGAAGTGATTTCCCGGTTAAACGACAATAAGATCGGATACGAAAACTGGCCGGGCAAAAAACAGGAAGTGACTACACGGGTCGACGGGGTTAAGCAGATTTACTTCACCGATCCTGATGGTTACTGGATTGAAATAAATGATGACTATCCGAAAGCGAATAAGTGATGATACAACAGGCGACGCTCAAATTTCTTTCTGATCTTAAAAAGAATAATAATCGCGATTGGTTCGAGAAAAACCGGAGCAGGTTTGAAGATGCACGTAACAACTTTGAAGCTTTTACCCATGCGATAATTCAACGTTTGGGTAAAACGGATGAATCGATCTCGCATCTCGAGCCGCGGGCCAGCACTTTCAGGCAGAACCGCGATGTTCGTTTCAGCAAAGACAAATCGCCCTACAAAGTGAATATGGGTATGTATCTCTCCAAAGGGGGGCGTAAAGGCATCCAGGCCGGATACTACTTTCACCTCGAACCTGGCGGCAGTATGGTTGCTGCCGGATTATGGATGCCTATGGCGAATGAGTTGAAAAAAGTTCGGCAGGAAATAGATTACAGCTGGGATGAATTCAGCAAAATTCTGAAGGAAAAAAAATTCAGGAACATCTTCGGCGACCTCGATGCCGGCAGCGAATTCAAACTCAGCAGGCCACCGAAAGGATATGAACCCGACAATCCCGCAATAGAATACCTGAAGCTGAAATCGTTTGTAGCGATCAGGAAAGTACCCGACGCAGAATTAAAATCGCCGGAACTGGTAAAAAGCATCACAGGAAACTTTATTGCAGCCATTCCGCTGATAAATTTTCTGAACAGGGCCGTAGAAGAATGATGCTATAATATTCACCCCTTTTTTCATATATTGTCTGTTCATAAACCCAAACAACCTCGCTATGAAACTCGCATGCTTACACCTGACTCTATTGCTCACTTTATCCCTCGCAACTTACGCGCAGAAATCTGTTGAAAGAATCGAAATAAAAGGCGGAAGCGCAGCCTGGGAAAACTTCTACCGCGAAATATACAGATACCCCGAATTCAAGACAGGCATAGTTGAATACAAGAACGGGAAACAATTCCGCGGAAATCTTAACTATAACAAAGTGCTTGGTACCATTCAGTTCCTCGACGAAAAAGGCGACACGCTTGCCCTTAGTAACGAAGAAATGATCAGGTCGGTAATGATCGATGACGATGAATACTTCTACGTAGCTCCTGATTGTATGCAGGAGGTAAAAGATGCAGGAGAACTTCGCCTGGTGAAAAATGAGCGCCTGCGTATTGCCGATAAACAAAAAGTGGGTGGTTTGGGAATTCCCAATTCCACAGGAACCATCGACTCATACGACAGAATCGACTCCAAGGTAAACTACAACCAGATTGACATCAACGAAAAGCTGCTTCTAAACAAAACGACCCGATTCTTCCTCGAAACAGCCAAACATGAGTTGGTTCCAGCCAGTAAAAAGAACATACTCAACCTGTTCCCGAAACACGAAGCGCAGATTAAAGAGTACATTAAAAACCACCAGATCGATTTTACAAGAGAAGATCACCTTGCCGAACTCACTGGTTTTCTGGCTCAATTGTAAGCTTCGCGATCACCGGGCTTTCCAGCGGCATAATTTTTTAATCCATAGTTATGGGTCAGGATACCTGTACCCGGAGATTAAAAAAATTCCGTTTATGAAAAAGCTATTAGTAATTCCTCTGATCGTGATCAGTTCGGGCTTGTTTGCACAGAATTTCCAGTTTGGTTTGAAAGCAGGTGCCAACATCAGCAACTTTACAAACACCAATTTTGACAACTTCGACAACAAGGCTGTGGTAGGATTCCATGGTGGCGCATTTCTGAGCCTTTTATTGGGTAATCACTTCGCTATTCAGCCGGAAGCTATGATTTCAACCCAGGGAGCAAACCTCAACAGGGTTGATGATGTAGCCGGCAGTGGCGACTATAAGCTCACTTATCTTGCTGTTCCCGTTATGTTGAAAGGTCGTTTTAACGGCGGTTTTTACCTGGAAGCAGGTCCGCAGTTCGGTTTTAAGCTAAGCGAAAACGTTCCTGACAACACCGTTGAAAATTTTGCGAAAGACCTCGATGTGGGAATCGGAGCAGGACTTGGATTCCATGGTAAATCAGGTTTAGGAATTGGTGGTCGCTATGTATTTGGCGTGTCTGAAGTAGGAGATTTCGACCGCAGTGACCTCGACAATCCAAACTTCAAGAATGGTGTGATCCAGATCTCGTTGTTCTACACTTTCCTGAACAACAAGAATAATCCCTGATCAGGGAAGCGTGATCCTGAATAGTTTTCCAGGTTCATCCTTGGAACCTGAACTGACAACGTATATATCGCCTGAAGGGGTAATCCTTATCCCTTCAGGTTGATTTATTCTATCTCTCGGTAATCCGTATACATGCGCAACTGTTCCGTCTTCATTTACTACAATCAGCTGCGATTTCACCGCACTACACATGTAGATTCTCCGTTTAGATTCCTGGATGTCGAGATCTGATGGCTGAACGAGTTGTTGAAGTTTCCGCGAATTTGCAGGATTGATAAGCGAATCTCCCAGGTTGATTTTAATAACAGGCGCAACCGTCATAATGTGCGATACCGGGTCGAATGAATAAATGCCCTTAACGTTAGTACCCGATTCATCAATATCCCTGATCGAAACAAGTAAACGCCTGTTCGTTCTGTCGTAGCAAATACCGGATACATTTTGCCGAAGCGTGAGGTGTGTTCCGTATTCTTTAACCGAGCGGTTTTGCGAGCGAAAATTGCTTACTTCAATAATTCGCCCATCGGCACAGGCTATGAATATTTTGTTGCCAGCTACAGTTATCGCCTGGTAGTCTCCAGCCGTAGCAAACACGATCTTTCGTTCGGTCTTCCGTGTGCGCAGATTGAAAATATGAAATGAACCTGTGGAATTTGAAAGACAAATGATACGTTGTGCATCCAGGAAATCGAAACCTGTTACTCTGCCGTATTCAACAGGCAATGTTCTGTATCCGGATACCTTCACCGCACGAAAGCTGGAATCCGGAGAAATGGTATCATTTTTTCTTTGGGAGAGTTGTAAGAAGGAAAATTCATTATTAGAAAAAGCTTCTAAGCTAAGAAGATTAATTATTAGTATAATTAATAATATGAGTTTTCCAGCCATTACCAGGCAATAAGTTTAAAGTTTTAGGTCAAAAATCCCAAATGGATCCGTATTTCGACTATATTTGGATCCTGAACAAGGAAAAACATAAAATGTAAAAAAATATTAATGTTCGTCTACGCTACTTTGTAGGGTATCAACTTACAAAGAAAAAGGCGAACAGAGCGATTTTTCATATGGCAAGCAATCGTTAGGTGCCCGCTGTTTCTACAGTGGGCTTTTTTTTATTCAACATTTTACCCTAATTTAACGACGTGTTAACTACGATTGCTTTTCATGGACCCCGCAATGCGGGGTTTTTTTTACGCCATACGTGACATGTTCGTGTATACGGCACCGACAGCAACCTCTTTATTCCGCGCTTTCGTAACTTGAGGGCATGAATCGTTACGACGAGATCCGCGAAGCTGCGTTTCGCGGCAACCTCCAGCTTCCTCAAATGGGCCTGGTTCGCTTCACTTTCGGAAATGTTAGCGCAGCAGATCAAACTCTCGGATTTTTTGCAATAAAACCCAGTGGTGTTCCCTATGCGGAGCTGAAACCGTCGGACATGGTGGTGGTTGACTTCGAGGGTAAAGTTGTTTCGGGGAAGTTGCGCCCTTCTTCAGATACGAATACTCACGCCGTTCTATACCAGCATCTGAGCGGAATCGGCGCCGTGGTGCACACACATTCCACTTATGCTACTGCATGGGCTCAGTCGCTCCGCGATATTCCAAACTATGGCACCACCCACGCCGATCATACTGTTTACGACATACCATGCGCACCTCCCATGAAAGATGAAATGATCGAAGGTGACTATGAATGGCAAACCGGCTTCCAGATCCTTGACTTGCTCAAAGAGAGAAACCTGTCGCACACCGAGATTGAAATGGTATTGATAGGAAGTCATGCGCCATTTACATGGGGTGCTACTGTAGACAAGGCAGTATATAATGCCGCAGTGCTGGAAAACCTGGCTGAGATGGCCTACCTCACAGAACAGATAAATCCACAAGCCCGGCGCCTAAAAAAAGCGCTGATAGAAAAACACTACCAGCGCAAACACGGAAGCTCTAGTTATTACGGGCAATGAGGGAGGTGAGCAAGGCAGACGGCAGACGTGAGATGGCAATAATCCCTTTCACCGCTCACCTCTCACC
>JAFAGE010000033.1 GCA_023423015.1 Bacteroidota bacterium | reverse complement strand
TCACCTTTCACCTCTCACCTTTCACCTCTCACCGCTCACCTCTCACCTTTCACCCTCCCGGCGATTTCCCACAGAACAATGCCGGCGGCTACTGAAACATTCAGCGAATGTTTCATTCCAAATTGTGGTATTTCAATAGATCCTTCGCATTCAGCGAGCACGGCAGGATCAACACCGGTTACTTCATTTCCGAAGATCAGGACGATCTTATCATTTGCTGAAAAGCTGAATTTGTTTAAGGGGATGCTGTTTTCCACCTGTTCGATGGCGAATATCCGGTAGCCATCCCGTTTTAAACTTCCAATCGCCTCGTGAACATCTTCGGTATATTCCCAATGCACAGTTTCCGTAGCGCCCAATGCAGTTTTGTGGATGTCGCGATGCGGTGGACGCGGCGTATACCCGGCGAGCCATATGCTACTGATAAGAAATGCATCTGCAGTTCTGAACACACTGCCAACATTATGCATGCTCCGGATGTTGTGAAGCAACACCACTATGGGGAATTTATCGGCATTACGAAATTCTTCAACCGTTTTTCTATTCAGATCAGTGGGTTTTTTTATTTTCAAAGTTCAGGTGCTTATTATTAATTTGGCGATTTTACACAATTTCCTCAATTCATTGTCAGTCAAAACCACAAACGAAACGCCGCTCATGCAGCAGCACCGGGCGATTAAGCAAAAATATCCCGATGCAGTGTTACTTTTCAGGGTTGGCGATTTTTATGAGACGTTCTCGGAAGACGCGATCATTGCTTCGCGCGTGCTGGGTATCACGTTGACCAGGCGCAACAATGGCAGTGCAGCTTCTAATGAACTTGCAGGATTTCCACACCATGCACTCGACACTTACCTGCACAAGCTTGTGAAAGCCGGATACCGTGTTGCAATCTGTGACCAGCTCGAAGATCCCAAGCAGGCGAAAGGTATTGTGAAAAGAGGCGTTACGGAACTCGTAACTCCCGGGATCGCCACACATGAAAAGCTTCTTGATCATAGCAACAATAATTTTCTTTGCGCCATCCACTTTGCAGACCGGCAATCGGGTATGGCGTTGCTCGATATCACTACAGGCGAATTCTTTGTAGCTGAAGGTTCTCAGGACTATATCGACAAATTACTTCAAACCCTGAAGCCCGCTGAAGTCATATTTCAACGGAGTTACCAGAAACATTTCAAAGAAACATACGGTACCACTTTCTATACTTACTCGCTCGACAGCTGGATCTTCGACCGGCAGTTTGCTGCAGAAACATTGCTGAAACATTTTCAAACACATTCGCTTAAAGGTTTTGGCATTGAAGAAATGAACGAAGCCATTGTTGCTGCGGGGGCAGTGTTGCACTATCTGAAGGATACCGAACATCCGAACGTGCAGCACATCAGCTCTATCCAACGCATTGATCGCGACGATCATCTCTGGATGGATAAATTCACCATCCGCAACCTCGAACTACTCGGTAATGGAACAGAAGGCCAGCAATGTTTACTGAAAGTGCTCGATTCAACGATTTCTCCCATGGGCGCGCGCCTGTTGAAACGCTGGATCGTAATGCCTTTGAAAGAAGAGAAAAGGATCAATGAAAGGCTCGGCCTGGTTGAGTTCTTCATCAAAGAAGTGGATCTGCGGAACAAGGTTGCCAATCACGTGCGGCAATGTGGCGACGTGGAACGTCTTGTGAGTAAAATACCAATGAAGAAGATCAATCCCCGCGAAATAATGCAGATCGCCCGTGGATTGGATCACATTCATGCAATTAAAGAAATATGCGCCGCATCCACGAATGAATACCTGCTGCGTTTGGCGGACGCGTTAAATCCCTGCCAGTATATTTTCAAGAAAATCGTAGACATGCTGGTGGACAATCCACCTGTGGTCAGCAACAAAGGGTCCATTGTGCGCGATGGCGTGTGTGCAGAGCTTGATGAACTGCGTGCAATTTCAAGTGGTGGCAAACAATACCTGGTAACGCTGCAGCAGACAGAGATTGAAAACACCGGAATATCAAGTTTAAAGATCGGGTACAATAATGTATTTGGCTATTACCTCGAGGTAACCAATTCGCAACGTAACAAGGTTCCGGAAAAATGGATGCGTAAACAAACACTCGCAAATGCAGAAAGGTTCATCACACCCGAGCTGAAGGAATACGAAGAAAAGATAGTAGGGGCAGAAGAAAAGATCATTGCAATCGAAAGCGAATTGTTCGAAAAGCTTCTTGTCGAATTGCAGGACTTTATTTCTCCCATGCAGGTTAATGGCCAGGTACTTGCCACCGTCGACTGTTTGATGAGCTTCGCTAATAACGCGATACTCTACAACTATCATAAACCCGAAATGCACACCGGCGGACAACTCTTCATTAAAGAAAGCCGCCATCCTGTTATTGAACGCAACCTGCCGCCAGGGGATGCATACATCACGAATGATATACTTCTTGATCCATCCACGCAACAGATCATCATCTTAACTGGCCCGAACATGAGCGGTAAAAGTGCAGTGTTGCGACAAACTGCATTGATCACACTGATGGCTCACATGGGGAGTTTTGTGCCAGCAGACGCAGCAAAAATTCCGTTGACCGATAAGATATTTACACGCGTTGGAGCAAACGACAACCTGAGTGGTGGAGAATCAACATTCATGGTGGAGATGAACGAAACAGCCTCGATCATCAACAACATCACCTCTTCCAGTTTGATCCTGCTCGATGAAATAGGCCGGGGTACTTCAACTTATGATGGCATTTCCATTGCGTGGAGTATTGCCGAATTCCTGCACAATTCGCATCATGCACCGAAAACACTTTTTGCAACACACTACCACGAATTGAATGAACTTGAAAATAAACTTGAACGCGTAAGAAACTATCACATCACCAACAAAGAGGCCGGAAATAAAATTATTTTCCTGCGCAAGCTCGCGCCGGGAGGAAGTAAACACAGTTTTGGTATTCACGTTGCACGCATGGCGGGTATGCCGCCTGCATTGATTCAGCGTGCCAATGAAATTTTAAAACAACTGGAAGAAAAACACCTGGATGAAAGAATTCAGGACAACGTGAAAAAAATTGCGCCTCCAAAAATGCAACTTTCCATATTTGACGCGCATAGCGAAACGTTCACCGAAATCCGAAAATTGCTCGAAGACATCGATATCAATCGCCTTACACCCGTGGAAGCGCTGATGAAATTAAACGAAGTGAAGAATCTATTAAAATGAAAAATCATTTTAATTAGATTCCATCTCCCAATTCGTTCACGTTTCACTTGCCTTCACCACCGCATGTCCACCAAATTCGTTTCTGAGTGCGGCGACAACCTTTCCCGAGAAAGTATCTTCCTGGAGAGAACGGTAGCGCATCATCAGTGAAAGTGCGATTACAGGCGTTGCTACCGATTTTTCCAGAGCTGTTTCGAGCATCCACCTGCCTTCGCCGGAAGAATGCATAACACCGCGGATATTATCCAGATTGGAATCTTTTACAAAAGCATTTTGAGTAAGTTCCATCAGCCAGCTGCGTATCACTGAACCCTTATTCCAAAGCCCTGCAACAGCGGCATAGTCGAATCCGAATTCACTCTGGTGCATGAGGTCGAAGCCTTCGGCAATGGCCTGCATCATTCCATACTCAATTCCATTGTGAATCATTTTGGCAAAGTGGCCGCTTCCCGCTTCACCACAATACAGGTAACCGCCTTCTACGGCAATAGCTTTGAACAGCGGTTCGCAGAAACTGAATACTTCCCTGTTTCCGCCGATCATTGCACACACGCCGTTTAATGCACCGCTTACTCCCCCACTGGTTCCGCAATCGATGAAGTCTATTCCCCGTTCAGCAAGTGCAGCATGACGGCGAACGGAATCTTTGTAATTTGAATTACCTCCATCAATGATAACATCGCCTTTGCTAAGTAATGGCCATAGCTCGTTGATGGTATCGTCAACAATTTTTCCGGAAGGAACCATCAGCCATATTACCCTGCGCGGTGCTAAGCTGGCAACAAGATCTTTAAGCGAACCGGCAGTTGCCACTCCTTCTCCAGCCATCTCTTTACGGGTTTCTTCTGAAATATCATAAGCTGCTACCTGGAACATTTTACCATGAATATTCAGGGCAAGATTGTAGCCCATTTTACCTAGTCCAACAATACCGATTTGCATAATTAAGATTTGAGATCGCGGAATTTATTGTACAAGTTCGAGTAAACACCAAAGTTACGCATGTAAACCTCATGTGCCTTCATATCTGGTTCAAACACCTCTGCCTCTCCAAAGAACGAGGCTGCATCGTGCCAGCTGTGGATGATGCCCAGACTTTGCATACCCAGTATCACAGCTCCCGCCGCCGAAGAGTCTTCACCGTGCGTCACACGCAGCGGTTTGCCTATTACGTCTGCCAGCAAACTTACCCATTCGCGGGAGCGAATAAATCCTCCGCTTGCAAAAATTCTGTTGGCCGGACCATTTACTTCTTCAACAGCGTGGAGGATGCTGAACAACGAGAATGAAATTCCTTCCATCGCCGCGCGCATAAAATGCGAAAGTGTGTGCGATGCCGAAACACCAAAGAATATACCTCGGGCATCTGCATCCCACACGGGAGCACGTTCACCAAAAATGTAGGGCAGGAATACAAGGTCATCACTACCCGGCGGAACCAACAATGCCTCAGCTATAAAGCGGTCAATTTCTTCGGCCGACCTGAAATCCTTCTTCAGGAAATTCCGGGCAAACCATTGCATCACATTGCCACCATTGTTTACCGGCCCTCCGGATAAATACAAACTGTCTGTAATCAGGTAATTAAAAATGCTTCTGTTCGGATCTTTTACCGGCGCATCATTCATGATGCGAACGGCGCCACTCGTGCCGATCGTAATAGAAACATCACCGGGTTCTAAGGCATTGCTCCCGATGTGCGCCATGCAACCATCACTTCCGCCGATAACAAAAGGGATATCCGGCCCAATGCCCAATTCTTTTGAATACCGGGGAACAAGGCCGGAAATTACGGCAGTCGTTGCCACATGTTCCGACAACCGCTCTTCACTTATTGAGGCAAAACGCAACGCATCCTGGTTCCAGGTCAACGAATGAATGTCGAACAAACCCGTTGAAGATGCCACCGAGCGGTCTATAATAAAGCGGTTAAAAAACCGGAAAAAGACGAATTCTTTTATACTGATAAACTTGTATGCTTTGGCAAATATTTCAGGCAGGTTATCTTTCATCCACATCAATTTGCATAAAGGTGCCATCGCATGAATGGGAGTACCTGTTCGCTCATACAGCGTTCCGGCAAGTGAATCGGCCTTCAGCTTTTTTGCGTAGGCGCTGCTGCGCAGATCTGCCCAGGTGATCATATTCGTGAGCGGATCTCCCTGGTGATCTACTGCAAACACACCGTGCATGGCCGAACTGAAACAGACAGCCGACAATTGATGATCATTGCAGTGTTGTACAACAGTTTTGATAACTGTACAAACGGCATTGAACAATGCAAGAGGATCCAGTTCGTGATAACCTTCTGCCGGAGATAAATGCGGGTAAGTGCAATTCGATTGCACGAGTACCTGTCCGCTATAAGAATATGCAACTGCTTTGCTATTTGTGGTGCCTATGTCGATGCCGATAATGTAGTTCATGCAACAACGCGCGGAACTCAGAGCATGGTTTGCAGTTTGCTCACCACCTGGTCAATTTCTTCGCGCGTGTTAAACTTACTGAAAGAAAAGCGAACTGTTACCTGGTCGGGATTATTATTGATTGCACGGATCACGTGCGAACCCTGGTCGGCGCCACTGCTGCACGCACTACCTCCGCTTGCACAAATGTTGTTTATATCCAGGTTGAACAGGATCATTTCCGACTTTGCTGTTTTTGGAAAAGAAACACTTAGCACGGTGTACAATGAACGACCTGTGGGATCGCCGTTGAACGATACACCTGGTATATGCGTTTTAAGTTGTTCCATCATGTACAACTTGATGCCTCGGATGTATGCAGATTCCTTTTCAAGATTACGTGTCGCAATTTCAAGGGCGCGTGCAAAACCGACTATGCCGTACACATTTTCTGTGCCTGCGCGCATGTTCCGTTCCTGCGCTCCACCATGAATAAAGGGTTTCACCTTAACCGTCTCGCCGATGTACAAAAGCCCCACTCCTTTAGGCCCGTGAAATTTATGACCGGCGCCAGTGATAAAATCAACCGGTGTATTTTTCAGGTCGAACGGAAAATGCCCGACCGTTTGAACAGTATCAGAATGAAACACTGCGTTGTACTTCCTGCACAAAGTTCCTACCTCGTGAATGTCGATCATGTTACCAATTTCATTGTTTGCATGAAGCAGTGTCACCAGGCATTTACCGTTCGTTGATGCAAGCAGTTGCCCGAGATGAGCCGTGTCTATGTGACCATCGGGCAGCACGTTTGTGAACAGGACCTCTGCCTCGCCACGTTGTTTCAGATAGTCAATGGTATGCAGGGTAGCATGATGTTCTATCGGGGAGGTGATAATGTGTGTACAATCCAGGTCGCGGACCGAAGACGTAATCGCTGTGTTGGAACTTTCTGTTCCACCGGAAGTAAAGAAGATTTCGGCGGGATTGGCATTGAGCAATGATGCCACGGTCTTCCTTGCGGTTTCAACTGCAAGCCGGCTCTCACGGCCATACGAATAGATGGACGAAGGATTTCCGAACTTTTCCGTGAGATAAGGAGTCATTGCTTCCAATACTTCCTTGTCCAGCGGAGTAGTTGCCGCGTTGTCGAGGTAAATGCGCGTCATACAACGAAATTAAAACGTAAAAGCTTAAACCTTTACGCTCCTGGTTGCTCAGCTGAATTCCCTTATATCCTGCATCAACCTCACGGCAATATTGTTCGCGGTGGTTTCGAAATTGCTTTCGGCGTAGATGCGAATGATTGGCTCAGTGTTAGAAGTACGCAGGTGAACCCAATCGCTGTCAAATTCGATTTTCAACCCATCTTCGGTGTTCACCGGCTGTTTCTTGTATTTGTTCTTAATCTGCTCAAATATCTTTTTCACGTTTACCCCATTGCTGAGTTCTATCTTATTCTTCGAAATAAAATAGTCGGGATATCGTGTTCTGAACGATTTCATGCCATTGCGGTGCGAAGAAAGTGCACTGAGGAATAATGCGATACCGATCAACGCATCCCGGCCATAGTGCAGGTCTGGAACAATGATACCTCCGTTTCCTTCTCCACCAATCACCGCATTTACTTCCTTCATGCGTGTAACCACGTTCACTTCACCTACTGCAGAAGGAAAATATTCCCCGCCATGCTTCAGCGTAATTTCTTTCAACGCCTTGGTGCTGCTCATGTTGCTCACCGTATTGCCTGGCCTTTTTGAAAGCACATAGTCGGCAACAGCAACAAGCGTGTACTCTTCGCCAAACATGCTTCCATCCTCACATACAAAACAAAGACGGTCAACATCCGGATCTACAGCAATTCCAAGATCAGCTTTATGTTTTCTTACAGCAGCCGATAATTCAGAAAGATTTTCTGGAAGAGGCTCGGGATTATGAGCAAATTTTCCATCAACATCCCCATTAAGCACAATTACATCGTCGACGCCGAGTGCTTTCAGCAGCGGCGGAATAAACAGGGAGCCAGTTGAATTGATCACGTCAACCACAATCCGATAATTTTTTGCACGTATCTGATCTGTTTCAACAAGCGGGTAATTCAGTATAGCATCAATATGTTTCTGTAAATAAGTGTCGTTGGTTGAGCTGCTTCCGAGTTTTTCAACATGCGCGAAGTTGAAATCTTCGCGTTCGGCCACATCAAGTACTTCTGCGCCATCTTTTGCCGAAATGAACTCACCTTTTTCATTCAAAAGTTTGAGGGCATTCCATTCACGCTGGTTGTGGCTGGCAGTGATGATGATTCCACCCGCGGCTTTTTCACCGGTAACGGCGATTTCTACGGTAGGTGTGGTTGAAAGCCCGATGTCTACAACATCGAAGCCGAGGCCCGTAAGGGTACTTACTACCAGGTTCTGGACCATCGGTCCGCTGATCCGGCCATCGCGACCCACAACAATTTTACGGTTGGTAGATTTCTGAAGTAACCAGCTGCCGAAAGCGGCAGTAAAGCGTACAACATCGAGCGGCGTTAGATTTTCCCCCGTTTTACCTCCGATCGTTCCGCGAATACCGGAGATGCTTTTTATCAATGACACTTTTACCCTGTTTAGTAACCGCAAAAATAATGGATTGACTCCTATCCCCGTACACTTTCCTTACCTACTTTTGCAGTAGCGGGCAAAGGCCCTTGTCCAGGTGCGGCAACATATGCTGCTGCTGGTATAATAATATCATAATGGGAGAAATTTTATTGATCCTTGGCCTTATTTTATTGAATGGAATTTTTTCAATGGCCGAGATCGCATTGGTTTCGGCCCGAAAGGCCAGGCTCGAAGGCCAGGCAAACAAAGGCGACAAAAACGCGAAAGAGGCTCTTGAATTATCGAATCATCCGGATACGTTCCTCTCCACCGTTCAGATAGGCATTACGCTTATCGGTATCCTCACCGGTATCTTCTCAGGCGAAAATCTGAAATCTGACCTCGTCACCTTCCTTAACCGGTTTGAGACCCTGCAGCCTTACAGCAACGGACTGGCTACGGCCATCATCGTTATCATACTCACCTACTTTTCCATGGTGTTGGGTGAATTGTTTCCCAAGCGGCTCGGGCTCGCAAAACCTGAAGCCATCGCTAAAATGATGGCCAGACCTATGCGTTTGCTCAGCATCGCCGCCCATCCGTTTATCTGGCTCCTTACCAAATCTACCTGGGCGATCGCGAAACTTTTTAACCTGCAAACAACCGACAACCAGGTTACTGAAGAAGAAATCAAAGCTATCATCAGCGAAGGAACCGAGCAGGGAACAATTGAGGAGGCCGAACAGGAAATCATTGAACGCGTATTCCATCTCGGCGACCGCAGCATCACTTCACTTATGACACATCGGAGCGATCTGGTTTGGTTCGACATCAACGACAACGAAGCCATCATCCGTGAGAAAATTTTGCAGGAGCCGCACTCCATATACCCAATATGCGACGGGCAAATCGATAATATCAAAGGCGTGGTATCCCTGAAAGACATGTATGTAGCCGACGATCACACTCCATTCAAGGATCTGATGAAGCCACCTTTATATGTACCTGAAAACAACACTGCCTACCAGGTACTTGAAAAATATAAACAGTCTAAAATTCATTCCTGCTTTATCGTAGACGAATACGGTAGTCTGCTCGGGATGATTACACTGAACGATATTCTCGAAGCCATTATCGGCGACCTCCCCGAACAACATCTGTCTGACTATGAAATTATAGAGCGCGAAGACGGAAGCTACCTGGTAGACGCCCAGATTCCGTTCTACGACTTCCTAAGCCGTTTTGACAAAACTGAATGGATGAATGAAGGAGAACAGGAATTTGACACACTTGCGGGCTTTATACTACACCAGCTGAAACGAATTCCTCTTACCGGCGACAAACTGGAATGGGAAGGATTTAGCCTCGAGATTATTGATATGGACGCACAACGTATTGATAAAGTACTGGTACATATCTCCGAGGAAATCAAAGACAATATGGAAGACGAAGAATAAAATACTCTGCCGTCTCACGACGTCTCACGTCTGCCGTCTGCCGTCTCACGTCTGACTTTATTGTGTGCTTCCATCCTGGTAACGGATCTTTTTCCGTCCCTTGGCTTTTTCAAATTCGAGCACCTCTTTCGGCTTGGCTACTTTTTTGGGTTCAGCAGGTTCTGATGCTGCAGTGCTATTGTCTTGCTGAAGTTTTCCGAGTTCGTAATATTCGGTTTTGATGACCCCGCCACTTTCGGCGTCGTAATACTTCCAGGCACCATGGCGAAGCGAAGCACCTTCATTCTTAACGATAACCTCGCGGTAAGAATTCAGCTTGTCGAGGTCTTCAACCTGGATGGTGTCGTAAGCTTTATCAGGATTAAGCGCTTTCCAGGCCTGTTCCAATCGAAGCTGGCCATTTATATTAAAGTATTGTGCAACGCCGTCTTTCAACCCCCAGCGATATTGTTCGATGCCAATAAGATCTCCAATCAGGTTAAATACACGCCATTCGCCTTCTTTCCGGTTGTTCACAAAAACACCTTCTTCTTCATAGCCAGGTTCTCCACGTAAACTTTCTACTCGTACCACCCATTCGCCTTGTTTCCTGTCGTGCATATCTATGCGATTGATGGTGTCCTTACCGTCGTTAATCAGTCTGTAATCTTTCCACTGGGCCATCGAAGCGACGGAAGAGAGTGTTGCAAAAAGAAATAGTAGCTGTTTCAAACAGAGCTGGTTTTAAGTAAATAAACGAAAAGTTCAGCGTTAAATTTCGTCCATAAACTGTACCACGGGTTGCATCGGAAAGTTAAATATGGGAGATGGCAGAAGGCATAGGGCATAAGGCAGATGGCATAAGGGGAAGTTGCCATTGACCATTTACTATTCACTCTTCACGAAATACTGCACCGCCAAAGCATACCCTTCCAATCCCAGCCCGGAGATGGTGCCGCGGCATTTGGCCGACACGTGCGATATTTTTCTGAATTCTTCGCGGGCGTGTACATTGCTGATGTGCACTTCAATAACAGGGGTTCCAATGGAAGCTATTGCATCACCAATGGCAACAGAAGTGTGGGTATACCCGCCCGGGTTTAATATTACTCCTTTGAAGCCTTCACGTGCATCCTGGAGAGCATTGATCAGTTCACCCTCAACGTTGCTCTGGAAATAAGTGAATTCAACACCGGGAAAACGTTTCCTTAATTTTTCGAGGTAAGTCTCGAACGTTTCGCTGCCATAAATCTGCGGCTCCCGGGTTCCGAGCAGGTTAAGGTTTGGGCCATTGATGATGGCTATCTTCATTTTGCCGAATGTTTCCGGATGAGCTGAATAAAGTCGTCGAACAGGTAGCGGCTATCGTGCGGACCAGGCGTGCTTTCCGGGTGGTATTGCACCGAAAAAGCGGGCTTGTCTTTCAGCCTTATACCTTCGATCGATTCGTCGTTCAGGTTCACGTGTGTAATTTCCACGTTTGGCGACTTCTTCACTGCTTCAGGATCTACGCCAAACCCATGATTCTGGGTAGTTATCTCACAACGACCAGTAACCAGGTTCTTCACCGGGTGGTTCAGACCGCGATGGCCGTGGTGCATCTTAAAAGTAGGAATATCGTTCGCTAACGCAAGCAGCTGATGACCGAGGCAAATTCCGAAAGTGGGTTTGTTTTCTTTCAGAACATCTTTCACTGTGCTCACTGCATAATCCATTGCAGCAGGATCACCGGGACCGTTCGATATAAAAAATCCGTTAGGATTGAAGGACTTCAACTCGTCAACGCTTGATTTAGCAGGAAACACCTTCACGTAGGCACCACGCTCTACCATGCAGTCGATAATATGTTGTTTGGTTCCGTAATCGAGTACTGCGATCCGGATATCCGAATTTTCATTGCCTTTTGTATAAGGCTGTGCGGTGCTCACCTGGCTTGCAAGTTCGAGGCCCGCCATTGAGGGCGCCTTACGCAATTCTTTTGTGAGTTCCTCTATATCAAGAATCTCAGATGAAATGATGCAGTTCATCGCCCCTTTCTGGCGGATATGTGTAACCAGGGCGCGCGTGTCAACATCTTCGATACAAACGATGTTGTTTTTGATAAGATATTCGTCGAGCGAACCCTGGGCGAGTTTGCGGCTGTATTGCTCTTCGAGGTTGCGGCAGATGAGGCCTTTGATCTTTACACTGTCCGATTCGATGTCTTCGTCCTTAACACCATAGTTACCGATGTGAACATTGTTCATGATCACGATCTGGCCATAATAACTCGGATCGGTGAAAACTTCCTGGTAACCGGTCATACCTGTGTTGAAGCAGATTTCACCTGAAGTTGTTCCTATCTTTCCAAATGCGCGGCCTACGTGGACGGTGCCGTCTTCCAGTAACAGAATTGCTTTTGCTTGCTTTTGCGACGAAATCATTCCGGGAAAATTTTGCAAATTAAAACAATTATTAAGGAACAGAGGCTGAATATTTATACAAAAAAAAGCAAGACCCGCAGGTCTTGCTTATATAGAGATCTTTTAACTGATTATTGGGCTGATTCACCACCTTCTGTCGCATCAGATGCAGGAGCATTTTCTGCCGGTGCCGCTTTTTCGCTCTTTGTTTCGGCTTTTTTGCCTGTGCGGCTTCTGCGTGTTCTTTTTGCCGGTTCTTTTGCTTCTCCTTTGCCTTTGCCGTATACTTCGTTGAAGTCTACCAGTTCAATCAGCGCGCGTTCTGCGTTGTCACCATGACGGATACCGAGCTTGATGATGCGGGTGTAACCACCGGGGCGGCCACCCACTTTTTCTGCTATCGCACCGAAAAGTTCGGCTACTGCTTCTTTATCCTGAAGATAGCTGAATACCACCCTGCGTTGGTGTGTGGTGTTGTCTTTACCTTTTGTAATGAGCGGTTCCACATATGTGCGTAAAGCTTTTGCTTTTGCAAGAGTGGTAACGATTCTTTTGTGCGCGATCAGCTCGCAGGCCATGTTGCTCAGTAATGAGCGCCTGTGAGAGGCTGTTCTGCCCAGGTTGTTGATTTTGTCGCCGTGACGCATTTTGACTTTGTTTTATCGCCTGTACCGTGTCAGGAATTACAGACGTGTGTTATAATTATCTTTTACCTTCTTTCACTTCTCACTCTCTCAGAACTCTTCCTTATCCACTCCCAGCTTGCTGAGGTCCATTCCAAAATGAAGTCCTCTTTCGGCAAGTACCTGCTCGATTTCTGCGAGAGATTTTTGTCCGAAGTTTCTGAACTTCATCAGGTCTTCCTGTTCGTATTGAACGAGTTCGCTGAGAGAGTTGATCTTAGCGGCTTTCAGACAGTTGAAGGCACGAACGGAAAGATCGAGATCTTCAAGTGGTGTTTTCAGCACTTTGCGAAGCTGAAGCATCTGCTCGTCTACCACATCTTCTTTCTTGTCTTCTTTGCTGTCGAAAGTGATGTTTTCATCAGTGATGATCATCAGGTGCTGGATCAGGATGCGGCTTGCCTGTTTAACGGCTTCTTCCGGGTGAATGGTGCCGTCGGTAGTTACATCCATCAGCAGTTTTTCGTAGTCCGTACGCTGTTCAACACGGGTGTTTTCGATAGCGTACTTTACATTCTTGATGGGTGTGAATATAGAGTCGGTCGGAATATATCCGAACGGAGCATCTTTGATCTTGTTGTCTTCTGCAGGAACGTATCCGCGACCTTTAGAAATGGTCAACTCGATATCGAGCTTTGCAGAAGGATCGAGTGTGCAGATCAACAGGTCGGGGTTCATGATTTCGAAGCTCTGAGAAGCTTCACCGATCATACCCGCTGTGAATTCGCTTTTATTTTTGATGCTGAGGCTCACCTTTTCCTGTGCAAGTTCGTTGTCAAGTTTCTTCTTGAAACGAACCTGTTTCAGGTTGAGGATGATCTCAACCACGTCTTCCGATATGCCTTTGATGGTAGCGAACTCATGGTCCACACCTTCAATACGAACGCCAATAATTGCATAACCCTCCAAAGAACTCAGCAGCACTCTGCGTAATGCATTACCGATGGTAACGCCAAAACCAGGCTCCAACGGACGAAACTCGAACTGAGCTTCGAAATCGGTAGCCTTTTGCAAGATGATCTTTTCCGGTTTCTGGAAATTTAAGATGGCCATATTTGGTGTTTGTTTATACGATTGATTATTTGCTGTACAATTCCACGATAAGCTGTTCCTTGATGTTCTCAGGAACGCTTTCCCTTTCGGGATAGGCTACGAACGTGCCTTTCATTTCAGTTTCATTCCAGTCGAGCCATCCGAACTTCTGGTTTTTACCGCGGATAGCGCCTGTAAGTGATTCGTTAGCCTTATCTTTTTCTTTGAGGCTCACCACATCTCCAGGTTTCAGTTGGAATGAAGGGATGTTTACCACTTCACCATTTACCGTAATGTGCTTGTGTGCCACAAGTTGGCGTGCTGCCGGACGTGACGGAGCAACACCCAGGCGGTACACCGTATTGTCGAGCCTTGCTTCGAGAAGCCTCATCAGGTTTTCACCTGTTACACCTTTGATACGTGAAGCTTCTTCAAATGTTTTGCGGAATTGTTTTTCGAGTACACCATAAGTGTACTTTGCTTTCTGCTTTTCTTTCAGCTGAAGTGCGTATTCACCCGGTGCTTTACGTTTGCGGGTTGGACCATGCTGTCCCGGAGGGTTGCTGTTTTTAGTAAGATACTTTCCGTTTCCCAGGATAGGTTCGCCGAATATGCGGCAGATCCTGGTTTTCGGGCCTGTGTAACGTGCCATAGTATGTTGTTGATTTTTTTAATCAGGCTGGCGATCAGTAAAAATCATAAAAATGAATCGCCGGCCGGTTTATAAATAATTAAACTCTTCTCTTCTTGGGAGGGCGGCAGCCATTGTGGGGCAGCGGGGTCATGTCTTTGATCATCACCACTTCAATACCTGAATTGGAAAGCGCCCTGATCGAACTTTCACGTCCCGATCCTGGTCCTTTCACATATACGTCTACTTTCTTAACACCTGCATCAAAAGCTGTTTTTGCTGCATCGGATGCAGCCATTTGTGCAGCATACGGTGTGTTCTTTTTTGAACCTTTGAAACCCATCTTACCGGCACTGCTCCAGGAAATTACCTGGCCAGCCTTGTTGGTGATACTGATGATAAGGTTGTTGAATGTGGCACTGATGTGGGCATCTCCATACCCGTCTACCTTAACCACTCTTTTCTTCGCAGCGGCTTTTGCGCTGGCTTGTGCTTTTGCCATGTTGATTTGTTGGAGGTAATCAATTAACGTTTAAAATACTCCGTGTAAAAAACACGGTGAGCATGCCCTGTCACCAAACGGTGATTCCGGCGCATGCTCAACTCAATTATTTCTTGGCTGCTTTCTTCTTGCCCGCAACAGTCTTGCGTTTGCCCTTACGGGTACGACTGTTGGTGCGTGTCCGCTGACCACGAACAGGTAAACCTTTACGGTGACGAAGACCGCGGTAGCATGCGATATCGAGCAGACGTTTGATACTCATCTGCACTTCCGAACGCAGCTGGCCTTCTACCTTGAATTCGTTGGTAATGGTAGAACGTATGGCATTCAGCTCATCATCGTTCCACTCGTGCACTTTCTTATCTAAGCTGATATCCGCCTTCTGAAGAATGTATTTAGCGGTAGCTGGTCCGATACCATATATAT